>CBFHBH010000030.1:0-11904 GCA_965653735.1 uncultured Flavobacterium sp.
TTACCAAACCTAATAAAAGCAGACATTTGACCATCTCCCAAATCACCACTTGAATAACTCGCTAAAGACTCTGCGTGCAAAAACATTTTAAGTTTATTATACTGACGCATGTCAACACTTACGTTTTTAAAAGCAGCTCTTGAATCACCTGCTTCAAGACCATCTGTTCCTGACAGTGGCGCACTTTTATCATAGACTCTCAATGACAATGATTGCTCATTTTGATTAATAACTGAGTTATTATTATATAGCTGTTCACGATTTACTCCAGGAGGCATAACATAATTTACAGGAGTACGAGCTGAGTTTTCTTCCAAATTAACTGCTGTAATATCAACCGTAGGATCTGGATCCGCAGGATCTAAAGAAGCATTCATTCTTCTCCATTCTCCTCTAACTAAATCTAAAGAACCTAAACGAACTGTTATTTTTTCTGTAAACCCAGACATAAACATTCTCATAAAACGAATAGATCTAAAATCAGAAATTCCACCTTCGATATTATCTGGAGCTATGGCTTCCAAAATTGGAATCTTGAATTGAATCCATCTGGCTTGAGTGGTATTCCCATTATCTAATGTTACTTGTGTTTCTAAAACATTGGTAACATATTTATCAGCAACAGTCATATTAGGCTTAATGTCAACAGAAAACTTATAATACGCTTCAATAGTATTCATAGTATTGTCTCTATTGATATCTTCAACATCCGGAGTAGTTGATGAACCTCTATTACTATCTGATACATTTACAGGAGAGTTTCCTTCTAGCCCATTATACTTCTTATACCTATCAACAACTGGCCCTGAAGCACTCAAGAAATACTCATAATTATCTTGAGCAGGGTCAGAGTCTCCTGCAAAAGCAGGATATTCTGCAGCTTCCTCTGCATCGTTCAATCCATTTAATCCTAAATCTTGTTGTGTTCTATTAGCTTCATCAGTATCAAAAGCATAAATTAACGACTGAGCTGCTGGTACTTTACCCCAATTTGTATTTACTACATTAGGATTTGCTCCTCCAGCTGGAAGTCCATTTTCATACAATTTTCTTCCATCTTTCAAAATATCTTCTGAAATCTCTCCTAAGTTAAATGTTAATTTACCAGTGTTTGCAGGATTTGCATCAGATGCTGCACCGTGATATGGATCTAAAACCCAAAACTGGATATACTCAACATTAGATTGTTCAAAATTTGTAGAATTAATTGGACGCATTATCCCTCCAAAATTATCTTGTGGATTTGGTAAAATATTATTTGTTGAAGCTGGATTAAAATTATATGGTCCTCTTTCGTTTGGATAATAAGTTAAATCTAAAGTTGTTACGACAGTAGTTTGTCCTGCAGCTACATTTGTATTAGGATATAATTCACTTATATAAACTCTTCGCGAATCATGACGCGAAAAATCGTTATCATTTAGTCCAGATGGCCTTTGATTTGTATAAAAAAGAGGATCTATGGTATACCAAGACAATTTTCCTCTTTTATAACCATATGATAAATCATCTTCCGGAAGTTCACCTCCAAATCCTTTTGGAGCACTTGAAAGTGTCCAAGCAAAAGGTGATTTCATATCAATTGTTGATTGAGAACCTTCAAAATCATCAACATAAACAGTTGACTCACCTTCAAACTTATCAATTTTTGGAGTTCCAGGTTTTAATATAGCAAACTCACCTCTAAATGACAAATTAGATGGAACATCTGTATCAATGTTTGGCAATTTATTTACCAATCTTGTAAACAGCGGAACTTCTGTAGAATAATTTACATTAGCCCCATAAATCATATTGTTTACTGACTCTTGACCATAGTTCGTTTTTTGGGTAAATGGTCTTTCTGTCATTTTTAAGAAAGTACCTCCAATTTGAAACTTATCTGAAAACTTGTGCTCCACATTAACCCCCATAAAACGTCTAGTCTGCTGTCCAAAAACTGAATTATTTTCAACCGAAACCTCAATAGGAATACCAGATGCTTGTAACGACGGGTCTAATATTTGAACTCTTCCCGCTTGGTAGTTTACTGTATAATCTACTCCTTCTTGCAAAACCCTTCCTCCTGCTGTAACTTGAACAGAGCCTTGAGGTACATTGGCTGAACCTAATGATATCCCCTCGCCTCCAGAAGATTTAAATTTTCCTCTAAGTTGGAATTTGTTTTTATCGCTATCTTGAAGTGCTAATGCTTGTGTTTTTGCATATAAATTTTTAAATACATACTTTTTTTGATTCGCATTGTAGGTATTAACATCATCATAATTTTCAAGTGAACTTGGGTTTTTCAACTTATTGAATAACAGTTTACCAAAAGGTTCAACAGTTGTAAATATGATTCTTGCATTTTGTGTATCTACAGTTAATCCTGGTAAAAAGTCAAAGAAACCATCACCTCTGTTTTGTGGATCATTTGTTGGATTTAATCTATCTAAATTGAAAACTCTCAATAACGGAGTACTTTCAACTTCATTTTCAACTGTTGGATTTGAAGGAAAAGGACTTCCTGCAACAGGTGAGATATAGTTTAATGGTGAAGGATCTGTGTATAAAATATTCAATTTAAAGTCTTCTGAAGAAAGTTGATATGCACCAGGAATTTGGTAAATATTTTTCATCATCAAATTCCAAACTGGTTTATTTACATTCGTTAGATTTCCTTTAAGCATTTTTAAAATTAATGCTTGAGTTGTAGGAACCCCTGAATTAACGTTAGTAGCATCTACTCCGTCATTACCAAATTCCCCTACCTGATATACTTTATCTGCAATCGTATATTGATACGCTACTGCTAAAACCTCATCATTTGCCAATCTTTGATTAAGTGATATATAACCCAATTGAGGATGATACGTATATTCGTTAGGTGTCAATTTACGTGCATTCTCTAATTTAGAATAATCAACACCTTCGGCTGGAGCAGGTGTCAAACCAGTAAAGCCTTGCCCAGCAGTTGCAACCTCTCTAATCCCAGGATTTAAATTACCACCACCTGTGACAATTTTGGCTGGATCAAAACCATTATTTTCATTATCCGCTGGTGCGTCAAATGGAACTGTTCCTGGAACAAAAGTTGGATTAGCCACCAAATCAATCCCAAACATTTGTGAATCAGGCACTGTAGCTGATCTCGCTTCTCCCAAATCTTGTAAAGCAATTATATTCCTTAAATTGTTGCCTTCGGGTGATGTGTTAATCCTATTTTGTCTATTGGTAACCCAAACTTCCATTCTGGTAATTTGAACTCTAGAATCTATTATTGGATACTTCTCTAAAGACTCATCATAACGGTTTCTAAAGTATTGTGATAAGAAAAAGTGACGATCAGAGTCATACTCTAATCCAAACAAACTGAAATCCTGAATTAATCCTCCACCTTGTGATGTGACAGTTTTTGTTTGCGATTTTTGTTCAGAGAATACCCCTGTTACTGTAGTTCTACCAAACTGTAGTTGAAGCTTAACCCCAAACAAACTTTGAGCACCTCTTATTAATGTACTATTAAGAGGCATACTTACATTACCTACTTCGATTTTTTGAATAATGTCATCCTCAGTAGGGGTATACTCAAGTTTTACCAAATTTTGAAATGCAAATGTTGATTCTGTATCATAATTTGCAGTTACTTTTAATCTTGTTCCAACTTGTCCTAATAAACTCAAACTAATTCTTTGGTCAAAATCGAAAGTTGTTGTTCTTCTGTTTCGTGGAGAAAATGCGGGATTATCTTGTTTTGAATGTCTTACGCCAAAATCTACCTCAACGGTTCCAGTTGGTTTTACATCGATAGTATTACTTCCAAAAATTGATTCGAAGAAACTTGAGTTGATATAATATCTAGGTAATAAATCTTTTTTACCATCTTTACTTGCTGCTTTTTTACCATCTACAGCATCAGATTTTTTCTGAAAATAATTGCGTACTGCTTCTTTTTGAATGAGTTTTTGATACTGTTCTGGTGTTAAAACAATTGGATAATCAATATTAAATCCATCAAAAGTTTTAGTATAAATATATCGATCACTTACTGGATCATACTCATACGCTTCAAGAATACTTGAAGGATTAGGCATTTCTAAATTACCCGTATTATAACCTTTTACAGTATCCTGTGTAACTTGTGCAAAAGAGACAGAAAAAACGAATAAAAACAGTAAAACAAGTCTGTTTTTAGAAAAGATTGTTTCAACGATTATAAGTTTTTTAGCGCTTGTTTAATAATTGTTTCCACCGTTGCGTCTGGTGTATTAGCTACGATTTTATCTACTACTTTCTCAGATGCCTTTCTCACAAATCCCAAAACTTCTAAAGCAGATAACGCTTCATCCTTGTTTGTATTGTTTGCTACAAGTGAAACTTCTTCGATATCGTACAACTTTAACACTTTGTCTTTCAGGTCTAAAATTGCCCTTTGGGCAGTTTTTGCCCCAATCCCCTTAATTGACTGAACAGTTGCAACATCCCCTGAAGCTATAGCATTAATTATTTGTTTTGGTTCTATAGACGACAACATGGTTCGTGCAATATTTGCCCCTATACCTGAAACAGAAATTAATAATTTAAAAATTTCTCTTTCAGATTTTTCAACAAAACCAAAAAGTGAATGACTATCTTCCTTAATTAAAAGATGAGTATACAGCTTTATTTGGTCAGTATTTGGCAATAAACCAAAGGTATGTAGAGAAATATTAATCTGATAACCCACTCCGTTACAGTCTATTATAACTTCCGTTGGATTTTTCTCCACTAATTTTCCCTGAATATGTGCAATCATAGTTAGCTTACTTAACCTCCAAATATAGTAATTTTCTTTAATTACTTTTATTTTGTCAGTTCAACTACTAGATTTATCGATGAAGTAAAAGTCTATTTTTGGTGACTTTTTTGCTTTTTTTCTTTTTCCTGTGCATCTACAACTGCAACTGCAGCCATGTTAACCATTTCCTCTACGCTTGCCCCTAATTGGAAAATATGAACTGGTTTAGCCATACCTAACATAATTGGACCAATTGAATCAACCTTGTACAATTCTTTTAGCATTTTATAAGTAATGTTTGCCGATTCAAGATTAGGAAATACCAAAGTATTAACCTTATTCCCAGCTAGTTTAGAAAAAGGAAATTTACTTTTAAGCATATCTGGATTTAAAGCAAAATCTGTTTGAATTTCTCCATCAACAATTAAATCAGGGTAATAATTATGAAGATACGAAACAGCCTCTCTTACTTTTGAAGCACTTTCTATATTTGAAGAACCAAAATTAGAAAACGAAACCATCGCAATTACTGGTTCCATACCAAACATACGAACTGTTTTAGCCGTCATTAAAGCAATTTTTGCCAAATCATCTGCAGATGGATTGGGGTTAATTGCAGTATCAGCTAAAAACATTGGCCCTCGAGGAGTCATCATCATATTAGTTGTTGCCATTCGAGTAACACCTGGGGCTTTTCCAATAAGTTCCATCATAGGTTTTACTGTTGCCGGATAGCTTCTTGAATAACCAGTTACTAGTGCATCTGCCTCACCTTCATTGACCATCATAGCCGCAAAATAATTGCGTTCTCTCATCCACTTTTGAGCATCTAATAATGTTATTCCTCTGCGACGTCGTGCTTCCCAATAAGATTCTGCGAAACGTAAACGTCTTGCATCTTCTTCTTTAGTTTTAGGGTCTAAAATTTCAACTTCTGCATCAAAACCAATTTCTTCTTTTAACTCCAAAATAATCTCACGATTCCCTAATAAAATAGGTTTGCCAATCCCTTCTTCATGAACAATTTGTGCAGCTTTTAACACATCCAAATGATCTGCTTCGGCAAAAACAATTCTCTTAGGATTAGTTTTAGCTCTGTTTGTTAGTAAACGAACCATTTTATTATCAGAACCTAATCGTTCTAAAAGTTCGTCTCTATATTTATCCCAATCAGTAATTGGATTTAGTGCTACTCCGCTTTCCATAGCAGCTTTTGCAACAGCAGGAGCAACTTCGGCAATTAATCGAGGATCGAATGGTTTAGGAATAATATACTCACGCCCAAAGTTTAATTTGGTTTCTCCATATGCAATATTTACCTGTTCAGGAACCGATTGTTTTGCCAAACAAGCCAAAGCCTTAACTGCAGCCATTTTCATAGCCTCGTTAATTTTTGTTGCTCTAACATCTAAAGCTCCACGAAAAATATAAGGAAAACCCAAAACATTATTCACTTGATTAGGATAATCTGAACGGCCTGTCGCCATAATAATATCCTCACGAGTCGCTATGGCTAAATTATAATCTATTTCGGGAACTGGATTTGCCATTGCAAAAACGATAGGGTTTTTTGCCATGGTTAATAACATTTCAGGCTTAAGAATATTTCCAGCCGAAAGTCCTAAAAACATATCTGCTCCAACTAATGCTTCAGCTAGAGTTTTAGCACTTCCATCTTTAGCATATCTTCTCTGTAAATTTGACAAATCTGTTCTACTAGTTGTCAACATACCATCAACATCAAACATCATAACATTTTCTGGCTTAACACCTAACAAGACATATAAATTCGCACATGCTAAAGCCGCAGAACCTGCTCCAGAAACAACTAGCTTAATATCCTCTACTTTTTTTTCTGCTAATTCTAATGCATTCAATAAAGCAGCTGAAGAAATAATTGCTGTGCCATGTTGATCATCATGCATTACTGGAATATTCAGTTCTTCGACCAAACGTCTTTCTATTTCGAAAGATTCTGGTGCCTTTATATCTTCAAGATTAATCCCTCCAAAAGTTGGCGCAATAGCCTTAACTGTATCAACAAATTTATCTATATCTGTAGCATCTACTTCGATATCAAACACATCAATGTCTGAGAAAATTTTGAACAACAAAGCCTTCCCTTCCATTACGGGTTTTGAAGCTTCAGGACCTATATCTCCCAAACCTAAAACTGCCGTACCATTTGAAATTACTGCAACTAAATTTCCTTTTGCTGTGTACTTATAAACCTTTTCAACATCTTTAGCGATTTCAATACAAGGTTCTGCTACTCCTGGAGAATAAGCCAAAGACAAATCTCTTTGTGTTGCATATTTTTTAGTTGGAACTACCTTAATTTTACCAGGTTGCGGTTTTGCGTGATATAGTAAAGCTTCTCTGCGTTTTTTATCGTCTGCCATATTTTTTAGGATAATTGGAACTTGCAAAGTTAATGTTTGAAATGTAACAACAAAAGTTTTAAAGAATTTATCTTTCTGCTAACGCAAATTCGTAATTTTTAGTTTTTTTTAACATTTAAACGATGTTAAAAAAAATAAATTAATAGATTTGTCAGCAAATATTAATATTATGAAGAAAATCTACATTTTTATTTTATTTTCTTTGTCTAGTTTCCTGACTCAAGCTCAAGAAAATTTCTGGACAAATTTTAATGAAAGTAAAAGCACTAAAATTGAAAAAACAGAAAGAGCATCAATGCCAGAGAAATTTAACTTGTTCAGTTTAGATTTCGAATCTTTTAAGACAAAACTATTTCAAGCACCTTTGGATTTATCCTCTAAGAGGTCAAATCTTAAATTAACCTTTCCAAACGCAAAAGGTGAATTTCATAGTTTCGAAATTTATGAAGCTCCAGTAATGGACAAAGAACTTGAAAATAAATACCCTGGAATTAAATCATATGTTGGTATTGGAATTGATCAACCTGCAAGCAAAATTAGATTTAGTGTTACTATGTTTGGCTTACACACAATGACATTTAATGAAGATGGTACAACTACTTTTATAGACACTTATACAAAAGACAACAAAGGTTATATTGTTTATAATAAATCAGATATTGCTCCATCTAGAAATTTTCAATGTCATGTTACTGAAAAATTTGAGCTAGACAATTCGATTAACGTTCCAAACTTTGTTGGAAAAGCTTCTGACAGTCAGTTTAGAGTATTTAGACTAGCAATGGCCTGCACGATAGAATATGCTGCTTATCATGTAAATGCTGCTGGATTAAATGGGGGAACCTTAGCCCAGAAAAAAGCTGCAGTTCTTGCAGCTATGAACGTTACAATGACAAGAGTTAATGGAATTTACGAAAGAGACATGTCTATGAGAATGACATTAATTCCAACTAACGATCAAATTATATTCATTGATTCAGACAACTTCTCTAATGATACTGCTTCATCATTAATCAACGAAAGTCAATCTCAAATTACAAGTATTATTGGTACTGCTAATTTCGATATTGGCCATACAGTAAGTACCGGTGGTGGTGGATTAGCTGGACCTTCCCCTTGTGTTGCAAATTCAAAAGCAAGAGGAATAACTGGGAGTCCAGCACCTGTTGGAGATCCTTATGATATTGATTATGTAGCTCACGAAATGGGACATCAATTTGGAGCAAACCACACATTCAACAACAGTTGCAGTGGAAACGTTAACAATGGTACCGCTGTAGAACCAGGAAGTGGTTCTACAATCATGGCATATGCTGGAATTTGTGCTCCTAATGTTCAAAATAACTCAGACGCTCATTTTCATGCTGTGAGTATTGCAGAAATGGTTGCTAGAATAGCTTCAACAGCAACTTGCGCACCAAATAATCCAAATGGAAACACGCCCCCTGTTGCAAATGCTGGTGCAGACTTTACAATACCTAAAGGAACTGCTTTTATTTTAAAAGGAAGTGCTACTGATGCTAATGGTGATTCTTTAACTTACTGTTGGGAACAAACAAATACTGAAATAAGTACTCAACCACCATTACAAACTTCAACAACTGGTCCAAATTATAGATCAAATCCACCTGTAACATCTCCTAACAGATATTTACCAAACTTACAAAGTGTACTAGCAGGAAATTTAGCGCCAACATGGGAAGTAACACCAAGTGTTGCCCGAACAATGAATTTTGCATTAACTGTTAGAGATAACAGAGCCCCTAATGGAGGTCAAACCCACCGCGACAATACTGTAATTACTGTAGGAAATACAACAGCTCCATTTGAAGTTACTTCACAAGCTACAAATGTAACTTGGACAGCAGGAGCAACAGAAACCATAACTTGGAATGTTGTAGGAACTGCAGCTGCTCCATATAATTCGCCAAATGTTGATATTTTATTAACAAGCGATAACGGAGCAACTTTTACAACACTTTTATCGAACACTCCTAACGATGGAACACAGCAAATTACTGTACCAAGCATATCTCAACCTTTTTGTAAAGTACTTGTAATGTCAAGAGAAAATATTTTTTATGCTGTAAATAAAGGAAATATTTCTATTGGTTACACTGTTACTTATAATGACACATGTCAGACATTTTCAGCTACGCCAAATGCCACTATAGTAGAACAAAACCCTCTAGCATACCAAAACTTTACATTAGTAATACCTGCAATGCCAGGAGTTATTACTGATGTAAATGTGAGCACAAATATTTCTCACAGAGTTAATCAAATATATGTAAGAGTTAACCACCCAGATAATACTGCTGCTCAATTATTATATGGAGACCAAACAGGATGTACCAACGGCATATCATCATTAATTACTACATTTGATGATGGAGGAGCTAATTTTGCTTGTGCATCTGCAGGAAGTAATATTGCATTAAAATCAACTGATCCATTGAGCGTTTTTAATGGAAAAACTACTGCTGGTAACTGGCGCTTTAGAGTAGCTGATGTTGTTACTAACAACAGTGGTACATTGAACAGTTTTTCATTTAATATTTGTACTAGAGAAACAATTGTAACTCTTTCGAACAATGAGTTTGAATTTACAGGATTTAATGTATATCCTAATCCAAGTAATGGAATTTTCGATATTGAATTTAATTCGAATGATAAAAACACATCTCTAACAATAGTTGATTTAAGAGGTAGAAAAGTTCATGAAGAATTATTAAATGATTTAGGTTTAATCAAGAAAAGAATGAATTTATCAAACTTCCAAAAAGGAGTTTATATAATAAACTTAACAGACGGGGTAAAAAAATCGACTAAGAAAATCATCATTGAATAATAAAATCTAATGCATTAAAAAAGGCTGCTCAATTTAGCAGCCTTTTTTATTTTACTTTTTCAATAAATATTTAATTGTAGAAACTTCATGAGTTATTGGATTCATATCAAAATTTAATTCGATTAATATTTTCTCTTTATCTTGTTTCATCTTGAAGTTTCCTGACTGTATTAAATAAACACCCGCCTGACCTTTGCAATAGCAATACTTACCAAACAACACTTTAGCTTTTTCAAGAAATTCGTCAGACAAATTGATTTCCTTTTCAGAGTTTTCAACTTCCAATACTATCTCCTCAATATAATTTGCCTCAGCAATTCCTGACGGATTATTTTTTTTAAACTCAAATCTCACAACAGATTTTTCAGAATCATCTACAAGGCTGTAATATATCTTGTTTGTATTGTCTTTAATTATTTTTATCGATTTGTTTGCCAAATACTTTATTGAGCAGTCTCCACCATTTGGACATTCTTGAACAAATTCTTTCTCTTGCTCGTTCAATGTTTTTTCAGCATCATTTTTCCTAACAGAGCAACTGATTAAAATTGAAGAAATTACCGTTAAAAAAAACACTCTTTTCATTATAGATTTTTACTCAAATTTATTTAAAAATTCAATGTTACTTTTCAACCCTTCTAATTTTGTTCTTTTAACTGCTGAGTTTTTGAAAACTTTTTTAAAAATATCTTCGGTTATTTCCTCCCAATCTTTTTTGGAGTAGGATAAAATTTCAGAATTTGGATTAAACAAAGGCTCTTGATGTGGTTTTGAAAAACGATTCCAAGGACAAACATCTTGACACATATCACAACCAAACATCCAATCATCAAATTTCCCTTTCATTTCATAAGGAATCTGCTCTTTGAGTTCTATAGTAAAATAGGAAATACATTTACTTCCGTCAACGACATACGGCGCTACAATGGCTTCTGTAGGACAGGCATCTAAACAAGCTGTGCAAGAACCACAATGATCTGTTGTCGCATAATCATATTCGAGTTCCAGATCAATAATCAATTCGGCAATAAAGTAAAATGAACCGACTTGTTTAGTAATTAAATTTGAATTTTTACCAATCCACCCAAGACCTGATTTGGCAGCCCAAGCCTTATCTAAAACGGGTGCCGAATCGACAAAAACTCTTCCTTGAACTTCTCCAATTTCAATTTGGATAAATCGCAATAAATCTTTGAGTTTATCTTTGATTACAAAATGGTAATCTTGCCCGTAAGCATATTTTGAAATTTTATAAGAATCTTGATTTTGTATTTCTGAAGGATAATAATTTAGCAAAAGAGAAACCACACTTTTTGCTCCATCAACTAGCAATCTTGGATCAAGTCGTTTGTCGAAATGGTTTTCCATATACAACATTTGCCCGTGCATGTTCTTATTAAGCCAACTTTCAAGTCTAGGGGCTTCATCTTCTAGAAAACCAGCTTTGGAAATACCACAGGAAAGAAAGCCAAGGCGCAAAGCTTCGGATTTAATTAACTGTGAATATTTTTCTTTTGTATTCATTTGCATTAGGGATTGAAGCAAGCTACCATGTAGCGCGTAAAGCCCGACCCGAAGGGACACGAGGCAAAGCCGACTGCCCAGAGGGAAATGCCCTAAAACAATTCACCCTGATTAGCTCCTCGCACTCTTCCTAAGTGCTTGTATGCTTTTTCGGTAACTTCACGACCTCGAGGGGTACGAATGATGAATCCTTCCTGAATTAAAAAAGGCTCATAAACTTCTTCAATAGTTTCACCACTATCAGAAACGGCGGTTGCTAAAGTGGTTAATCCCACAGGTCCTCCTTTAAATTTATCAATAATAGTGGTAAGGATTTTGTTGTCCATTTCATCGAGACCAAATTCATCCACGCGCAATGCATTGAGTCCGTG
>CBFHBH010000031.1:0-11872 GCA_965653735.1 uncultured Flavobacterium sp.
TTATCGATGCAAGATGATAGTATCGACGGAATTTACGACACGTTAAAACAAACCGCTAAAATTTCTCAATCGGCTGGAGGTATCGGATTATCAATTCACAACGTTCGTGCTACTGGATCTTACATTCGTGGAACTAACGGAACATCTAACGGAATTGTCCCAATGTTACGTGTTTTCAACGATACCGCTCGTTATGTAGACCAAGGTGGAGGAAAACGTAAAGGAAGTTTTGCCATTTATTTAGAAACTTGGCATGCTGATATTTTCGATTTCTTAGACTTGAAAAAGAATACCGGAAAAGAAGAAATGCGTGCCAGAGATTTATTCTTTGCGATGTGGACTTCCGATTTGTTTATGAAACGTGTTCAGGAAGATTCTACTTGGACCTTGATGTGTCCTAACGAATGTCCGGGATTATACGACGTATATGGTGATGAGTTCGAAGCATTATACACTTCATACGAAGCACAAGGCAAAGGAAGAAAAACCATCAAAGCACGTGAATTATGGGAGAAAATCTTAGAATCTCAAATTGAGACTGGTACTCCTTACATGTTATATAAAGACGCGGCGAACCGTAAATCAAACCAAAAGAATTTGGGAACGATTCGTTCATCAAACTTATGTACTGAAATTATGGAGTACACTTCAGCTGATGAAATTGCCGTATGTAACTTGGCTTCGATTTCGTTACCAATGTTTATTGAAAACGGAAAATTCAACCACGATTTATTATACAGTGTAACCAAACGTGTAACTCGCAACTTAAACAAAGTAATTGACAGAAATTACTACCCAGTAAAAGAAGCCGAGAACTCAAATATGCGCCACCGTCCTGTTGGATTAGGTGTTCAAGGTTTAGCTGATGCATTCATCTTACTTCGTATGCCTTTTACCAGCGACGAAGCAAAACAATTGAACCAGGAAATCTTCGAAACGATGTATTTCGCAGCGGGTACTGCTTCAATGGAAATGGCAAAAGAAGAAGGACCATACTCTTCATTCCAAGGATCTCCAATTTCACAAGGAGAATTCCAATATAACCTTTGGGGAATTCAAGATTCTGACTTATCAGGGCGTTGGGACTGGGCTTCACTTAGAAAAGAAGTAATGGAGCACGGAGTACGTAACTCGCTATTAATGGCACCAATGCCAACGGCTTCTACATCACAAATTTTAGGAAACAACGAAGCTTTTGAACCATATACTTCAAATATTTATACAAGAAGAGTACTTTCGGGGGAATTCATTGTAGTAAACAAACATTTACTAGAGGATTTGGTAAAAAGAGGATTGTGGAACGAAGATTTAAAACAACAAATCATGCGTCATAACGGTTCGGTACAAAATATCGATGCCATTCCACAGGACTTAAAAGAATTATACAAAACAGTTTGGGAAATGTCAATGAAAGACATTATCGATATGTCACGCCACAGAGGTTATTTTATTGACCAATCACAATCTCTGAATTTATTCATGGAAGGCGCAACTTATGCAAAACTAACTTCTATGCATTTCTATGCTTGGCAATCAGGATTAAAAACTGGAATGTATTATTTAAGAACCAAAGCGGCTGTAGATGCAATCAAGTTTACTTTGAATAACGACAAAAAAGAAGAACCAGTTGTTATAAAAGAAGAAGCACAAGCTATCACTATGGAAGTGGTTGCCGAACCAGCACCAATGAGTGCAGAAGAATACCGAGCAATGATCGAACTAGCTAAAAATGCTGGTCCAGAGGATTGTGAAATGTGTGGATCTTAATAGTATTTTTCAATATGTTATAAAAACAGCCATCGTTATGATGGCTGTTTTTTTGTTAACAAATACGTATCTTTGAAAATAAAAATAAAGAATCATGTCAAAAGATAAAAAAGGAGTTTACACAGGAGCTATAGAACAAGATGCAGATGGAAATTACTTCTGCGGAGAATACCTATTAGATTATCAATACACAGCCAAAAATTTTAAAATTGGAGATATTGTCAATCTTAAAACTGTAATCGAAAACCCTAGCGATAAGAGTTATGACAAATACCCAAAAAAATCAAATGTCTTCTTTTTAGCAAACGATAAAAAATGAATCTTGTAAAAACCAATTCTGATAATCCAGATTTTAAAAATTTATCGGCTTTATTCGATGAATATTTAGTCGATATTGATGGCGATGAAAGAGATTTTTTCGCCTTCTACAACAATGTTGTACTAGAAAATGTATTGGTTATTTATGAAAATGAAGAAGCTGTTGGCTGTGGTGGATTTAAAAAATATGACGACAAAACAGCTGAAATCAAACGAATGTTTGTTCATCCAAATCACAGAAACAAAGGAATAGCTCGTTTAATTTTGAACGAACTTGAAATCTGGGCTAAAGAAAATGGTTTCACTTCTTATAGATTAGAGACTTCTCCAAAGTTAACTAGCGCAATTGCTTTATACGAAAAAAGTGGTTATCACCTTATCCCAAACTACGGTCAGTACGTTGGCGTAGAAAACAGCATTTGCATGAAGAAAGATAGCTAAAATCACTATCTTCGATTTCTTTACAAACACCAATCTTAATTTTTAGAAAATTATAATCCTATGATGAACTGGGAACAACTTTTGTCTTTAAAACGTCAAGGCGATACAAGTAAACGATTACGCAAAGAACAAGACGAAACCCGTTTAGGTTTTGAAGTCGATTACGATCGAATTATTTTTTCGGCTGCCTTTAGAAGTCTTCAAGACAAAACACAAGTTATTCCATTATCTAAAACAGATTTCGTCCACACAAGACTTACACACAGTTTGGAAGTTTCTGTTGTTGGAAGATCATTAGGAAGATTGGTGGGTAAAAAAATTTTAGAAAAACATCCATATTTAAAAGAAATCCATGGTTATCAGGCCAATGATTTTGGAGCTATTGTTGCTGCGGCATCTCTGGCACATGATATTGGAAATCCGCCTTTTGGTCACTCAGGAGAAAAAGCTATAGGCGAATATTTTTCTATTGGAAACGGACAAAAATTTAAAAATCAACTTACCGAAAAAGAATGGCAAGATTTAATTGATTTTGAAGGAAATGCCAATGGATTTTCTGTTGTGACAGGTTCACGACCAGGTGTTGAAGGAGGTTTACGTCTTACTTATGCAACTTTGGGGGCCTTTATGAAATATCCAAAAGAAAGTCTTCCTAAAAAACCAACTCAAAATATTTCTGATAAAAAATATGGTTTCTTTCAACAAGATAAAAGCTTTTTTAAAGAAGTAGCCAATGAATTAGGTTTAATTCCAAATAAAAAAGGAAATGATATAGGTTACGAAAGACATCCACTTGCTTATTTGGTTGAAGCCGCCGATGATATTTGTTATACAATTATAGACTTTGAAGATGGCATCAATTTAGGATTAGTATCAGAAGATTATGCTTTAGAATACTTAATAAAACTCGTAAAAGATTCTATCGATTCATCGAAATATAATGCATTGACCACAAAGGAAGATCGTATAAGTTACTTAAGAGCTTTAGCCATAGGAAGCTTAATTAATGATGCTGTTTCAGTTTTTATAGAAAATGAAGAAGCTATTTTAAAAGGTCAGTTTCCATTTGCTTTAACTGATAAAAGTAAATACAAAGCCCAGATGAATGATATCATTAAGCTTAGTGTGAAAAACATCTATCAAAGTAGAGAAGTCATTGAAAAAGAAATCAATGGCTACCAAATCATCAACAACTTATTAGACAAATTCATTACTGCTTATAACAATAAAGCAGAAGGCAAAACATCAAATTTTGACAATCTATTAATTAAAATACTTCCTGAAAAACATCATATAGAAAAAGAAACCTTATATGAACGTCTTTTACACATTTGTCACTTTGTTTCTATGCTCACTGATGGGAATGCACTAAAATTTAACAAAATAATTAGTGATAACAAATAAAAAAACAGAAATAACCTTTAATTAATTCATCACAATATATACAAAATCATATATTTGCAACAATTAATACAACTTAAATTCAATAATATATGAAAAAAAATCTACTTATGTCATTTTTTTTATTGTTGTCAATTTTGGGTTTTTCACAAACTCCATTTGAAAAAATAAAAAAATATGCAAATGAGAATAAAGTCAAATTTGGACTTACATCTCAAGACATTTCAGATTTAGTTATCGTAAATGACTTTAGCTCTGAAACTACAGGAATAAACAATTACCATGTTAAACAGAGAATAGCTGGCATAGAAATCTTTAATTCAGACTCAAATTTTTGGATTAAAAACGATGAAGTAATTAACGGTGGAGAAGAATTTATATCAAATCTTAATCAAAAAATAAACACTTCGACTCCTTCATTATCTGTAACAGATGCCCTTACAGGTATTCTTTCTCAAATTGACAATGCCCAACTTAATTCAGTACAAATTTTAGAATCTGATTCAAACAAATACAAATTAAGCAATGGTATTTTAACTGAAGACCCTATAAGAGCACAATTAGTTTATTTTCAAACAGAAACAAATGTTTTAAAGTTATCATGGGATTATGAATTTTATTCTCAAAATACAAAACATCTTTGGAATCTTAAAGTAGATGCAGTAACAGGAAAAATTTTAGACAAAAAAGATTTGGTTATTTCATGTAATTTTGGATCTAACCACAAAAATCATTCTCATAGTGTAAACAATCACTTTACACAATCTTTTTACAAAAAGGAAACTACTAATGCATTTTTAAATCCTGGAACTACAAACTATAGAGTTATCCCATGGAATTATGAAAGTCCTAATCATAGTCCATTTGTATTAGTTACAAATCCTGAGTATGTAGCTAATGCTTCTCCAAACGGATGGCACAATTCTAATAATACAATTGGCGGTGGTAATGCTATTACTCAATTCTCATCGACACAAGGAAACAATGTAAAAGCAAAAGATGATTTTGATGCAAATAATGCAGGTGGTGTATTTACTGCTGCATCTTCGGGAAGTTATCCAAATTTAACTTTTGACTATCCATATTTAGGAACATCAGTTGCTTCAAACACTTATATTAATGCTGCAACAACGAACTTATTCTATATGAATAACGTAATGCATGATTTATGGTATCAATATGGCTTTAATGAAGCAAACAAAAACTTTCAGGTATCAAATTATGGCAGAGGCGGTGTAGGTAATGATGCTGTAAATGCAGATGCCCAAGATGGTGGTGGTGTTGACCCTAACATAAATAATGCAAATTTCGCAACACCTACTGATGGTTCTGCTCCAAGAATGCAAATGTACTTATGGGATGTTGGTCCTTCGCATACACTTACAATTAATGCCCCAAATCCAGCTGCTGGAACATATTCGGTTAGGGACAATAATTTTAGTCCGGGACATGTAGCTATTCCAATGGCACCAGGGGGTGTAAGTGGTGAATTTGTACTTTTTGACGATGGAACTCCTGACAATTCTGATGCTTGTACAGCTGCAATTAATGCTGCTGCCCTGAATGGAAAAATAGCAGTAATTAGAAGAGGTACATGTACTTTTGTTGAAAAAGTAAAATTCGCTCAAAATGCAGGAGCGAAAGCTGCTCTTATAGTTAATAATCAAACGGGAAGCATTACAATGGGAGGAGCAGATGCAACTATAACAATTCCTGCAGTTAGTATAAATCAAGTAGACGGAGAAGCAATTATTGCAGCATTATCAAGTGGATCAACAGGTATAATTTCTGCTCCATCAACTACTTTTGTAAATACAGATGGTGACTTTGACAATGGAGTAATAGCTCATGAATATGGTCATGGAATTTCAACAAGATTATCTGGAAATTGCTTAAGTGGTTCTGAGCAACAAGGTGAAGGATGGTCTGACTGGTTTTGGTTAATGATGCAAATCAAACCAGGAGACACCCGCAACGATGCTAGAGGAATTGGAACTTTCCCAATGAACCAACCAACAAATGGTATTGGAATTAGACGATACCAATATTCAACTAACATGGCGGTTAATCCTCATACTTTTGGTAGTACAAATGGTATGTTGACTCCAGATGGAACTGCCGTAGATTCACATTCTGTAGGGTCTGTTTGGGCAGTAATGCTTTGGGATTTAGCTTGGAATTATATAGACAAATATGGGTATGATCCAAATATTTATACAGGTACAGGAGGTAATAATAAAGTAATGCGTTTAGTTTTAGATGCCATAAAATTAGACGGATGTAGTCCTACATTCGTTACTGCTCGAGATGCACTAATCGCTGCCGATCAAGCAACAACTGGTGGACAAAACTACTGTTTGATTTGGAAAACATTTGCTAGAAGAGGACTTGGAGTTAATGCTTCATCTGGAACAAATTCTGGCATAGCAGGTATTCAAGATCAAGTTCAAGATTTCACAGAACCTGCTCCAGGACCAAACTGTACTTTAAGTGTTGATCATTTTGATAATAACAATAATATTAATGTGTATCCAAACCCTTCTACTGGATTAATCAATATTAGAATCAATAGCTTTATTGGTAAAGCAACTGTTGAAGTAGTTGATTTGAATGGAAGAATTGTTTATTCATTAAACAATACTGAATTTAACAATGAAAAAACTATCGATTTAAATCATTTACAAGCTGGTGTTTATGTCTTAAAAATCAATGGTGATGATATTAATTACACTAAGAAGATCATTCTTAACTAATTAAATGTCTAATAAAAACAAAAAAGCGCTCACTTGAGCGCTTTTTTGTTATATCGTATTCTCTAAAACAGTAATCACAGATAGAACATCTAAACCAGAATACTTGTGAAGTTCATTAACTGTTCCTTGTTCAATGAACTGATCTGGTACACCTAATTTCTTAATATTAATATCATATTTATTTTCCATAAAGAAAGAAGTAACCAAGCTCCCAAAACCACCATTCACAACACCTTCTTCAACAGTAAGAACACTTTTAAACTTTCCCCCTATTTCCTCCAATAAATCGGTATCTAGCGGTTTAACAAAAGGAAAATGATAATGTGCTAATTTCGAATTATTTGAACATCTCTTTATTGCTTCAATAACATTGTTTCCAATAGTTCCTGTAGAAATAATTGCAACTTGACTTCCTTCTTTTAAACAATATCCTTTCCCTATTTCTATCTTTTCAAAAGGTAATTTCCATTCTCCATTAATGAAGCCTCTTCCACGGGGATAACGAATTGCTATAGGATGATTTAAGTATAATTGAGCTGTGTACATTATATTACGGAGTTCAATTTCGTTTAATGGAGCATAAACTATCATATTTGGAATGCAACTCAAATAAGCTAAGTCAAAAACTCCATGATGGGTAGCACCATCCTCACCTACAAATCCTGCTCTATCTAAACAAAATACAACAGGTAAGTTTTGTATAGCCACGTCATGAATAACCTGATCGTATGCCCTTTGCAAAAAAGTAGAATATACATTACAAAAAACTGTCATCCCTTGTGTAACCATTCCAGCCGAAAAAGTTACAGCATGCTGCTCTGCTATCCCCACGTCAAATGCTCTTTGTGGAAATTTCTCCATCATGTATTTCATCGACGAACCGGACGGCATAGCTGGAGTAACTCCTATGATTTTTTCATTTTGTTCAGCTAATTCCACTAAAGTATATCCAAAAACATCTTGAAATTTTTGAGGAAGATTATCTTCTTCTTTTGGATATATTTTACCTGTTTCTGGATCGAATTTTCCTGGAGCATGGTATTTTACCTGATTTTCTTCAGCCAACTGTAGACCTTTCCCCTTTGTAGTTATAACATGAAGAAATTTTGGGCCTTTTATACTTCTTAGTCTATTTAACTCAGAAATTAAAGCCTCTAAATCGTGACCATCAATTGGCCCAGAATAATTAAAATTTAAAGCTTTAAAAATATTATTTTCTTCGTGAACTTCTCCACCTTTAAAAGAAGCAAGATATTCCTTTAACGCACCAACACTTGGATCAATTCCAATGGCATTATCATTTAAAATGATTAATAAATTAGCATCAGTAACACCTGCATGATTTAAAGCTTCAAAGGCCATTCCCGAAGCTATGGAAGCATCACCAATAACTGCAATGTGCTGTTTTTCTTTTTCATTTTTCAGGTTTGATGCCAAAGCCATTCCAAGTGCCGCAGAAATAGAAGTTGATGAATGTCCTACACCAAAAGTATCGTAAACGCTCTCACTTCTTTTTGGGAAACCAGAAATACCATTTAGATCACGGTTTGTATGAAAAACATCTCTCCTCCCTGTCAAAATTTTATGTCCATAGGCCTGATGTCCAACATCCCAAACCAACAAATCATCTGGAGTATTAAAAACATAATGCAAAGCAATTGTGAGTTCAACAACTCCTAAACTAGCACCTAAATGTCCTTCTTTTTGAGAAATAATTTGAATTATAAAATCCCTAAGTTCTTTAGCAAGAGCTGGTAATTCTGACTGTTTCAACTTCTTTAAATCAGCCGAAGAGTTAATGTTTTGTAGGAGATTGCTTGACATACTACAAATGTACAATTTCAAATCGTACATTTGCTGACATGGAAAATATTTTCACAGACGAGTATTTTATGAAAAAAGCTTTACAGGAAGCTGAAACTGCCTTTGATAGAGGTGAGATTCCTGTAGGAGCTGTAATTGTTGTTGATAACAGAGTTATTGCAAGAAGTCACAACCTTACCGAAATGCTTAATGATGTTACAGCACATGCTGAAATGCAAGCCATTACTGCTTCTGCTAATTTTTTAGGAGGTAAATATTTAAAAGGCTGTACACTTTATGTAACTCTTGAACCTTGCCAAATGTGTGCTGGTGCATTATACTGGAGTCAAATTTCAAAAATTGTATATGGAGCTTCCGATGAACACAGAGGCTATCGTACCATGGGAGGAAAACTTCATCCAAAAACAGAAATCATTTCTGGTGTTATGGAAAATGAATGCTCTTCGTTAATGAAAGAATTCTTTAAAAAAAGACGATAATAGTCATGATTACTTTGCTAATTCAATTCATTAGCGTGAATTCATTATTTTCAGCTCTTTAATACAACAAAAGAGAACTAACAATCTGAAAGATTTAAAAAAGAAAAACCACGCCAATTGGCGTGGTATAACCTTCATTCTGGTAATCAAAAATAATATATATTATTCGATAACTACTACGTTAGTAGCTACTTTACCTTTACGTCCGTCTTCTTCTGTGTAGCTCCTGTTTCATCATCAGTTATGAATCCAAAACCTTTAGATTCAACGAAAAATTTAACTTTTCCTGTGCGCATTCTTTGAAATAATAAATTAATAATAAATCAAAGATATACTTTTTATTGAGACAAAAAAGTTTTGCTAAATTTATTTTATAAAAAAATGTTAAATTCTTACAGAAATCAACTAAAACCTAATCAATTATTTAAGGTTCAACTTTATAAATAATTCATCTAGTTGCTTGTCATCAATAACTGATGGCGCATCTATCATTACATCACGTCCCGAATTATTTTTAGGGAAAGCAATAAAATCACGAATTGTTTCCTGACCTCCAAGAATAGCTACCAAACGGTCTAAACCAAAAGCTAAGCCTCCGTGTGGTGGAGCACCATATTGGAAAGCATTCATTAAGAATCCAAACTGATTTTCTGCTTCTTCTTTTGAAAATCCTAATAATTCGAACATTCTTGCTTGAAGATCTTTATCGTGAATACGGATTGAACCACCACCTATTTCGTTTCCATTGAGAACCATATCATAAGCGTTAGCTCTAATTTTACCGGGCTCAGTAGAAATTAAATGAATATCTTCTGGTTTTGGCGATGTAAACGGGTGGTGCATTGCATGATATCTTTCGCTTTCTTCATCCCATTCCAACAATGGAAAATCAACTACCCAAAGAGGAGCAAATTCATCTGGTTTACGCAAACCTAATCTAGTTGCAATTTCCATACGTAAAGCACTTAATTGCGCACGGGTTTTATTCGCTGGACCAGACAATACAAAAATAATATCACCTTGTTTAGCTCCAGTAGCTTCTGCCCATTTTTTCAAATCTTCCTGATCATAAAACTTATCTACAGATGATTTTAAACTTCCGTCAGCTTCATATTTACAGTACACCATTCCCGAAGCACCAACCTGAGGACGTTTTAACCAATCAATTAATGCGTCAATTTCTTTACGGGTATAAGCAGCTCCACCTGGTACAGCAATACCTACAACTAATTCAGCCGAATTGAATACTCCAAAATCTTTATGTTGTGCAACAGCATTTAACTCACCAAACTCCATACCGAAACGGATATCTGGCTTATCATTACCGTATGTTTTCATCGCATAATCATACGTAATTCTTGGAAACTTATCTACTTCAACACCTTTAATTTCTTTTAATAAATGGCGAGTTAAACTTTCGAACATATTCAAGATATCTTCTTGCTCAACAAAAGCCATTTCACAGTCAATTTGAGTAAACTCTGGCTGACGATCTGCACGTAAATCCTCGTCACGGAAACATTTCACGATTTGGAAATATTTGTCCATTCCTCCTACCATCAATAATTGTTTGAATGTTTGAGGTGATTGTGGTAAAGCATAGAATTGTCCAGGATTCATACGTGAAGGCACCACAAAGTCACGAGCTCCTTCAGGTGTTGACTTAATTAAATATGGAGTTTCTACTTCACAAAATCCTTTAGCAGAAAGGAAATTTCTAACTTCCATAGCCACTTTATGACGGAACAACAAACTATTTTTTACAGGATTACGGCGAATATCTAAATAACGATACTTCATACGCAACTCTTCGCCTCCATCTGTCTCATCTTCAATTGTAAAAGGAGGTAATACTGCTTGATTTAAAACTTTTAATTCTGATACCAAAATTTCGATATCACCAGTAGCCATATTTGGATTTTTAGATTCACGCTCAATAACGGTACCTTTCACCTGAATTACAAATTCTCGTCCTAACGTTTTAGCCAATTCAAAAACTGTTTTATCAGTACGATTTTCATCAAAAATTAACTGCGTAATCCCGTAACGGTCACGCAAATCAACCCAAACCATAAAACCTTTATCACGTGATTTTTGCACCCATCCAGCTAGGGTAACTTCTGTATTTATATGTGAAGCGTTTAATTCTCCACAAGTATGACTTCTGTACATTATATAAAAATTTGAATGCAAATTTAACCAATTTAGAACAAGTTAAAAGGCACATAAAACAATTATTTACTGTTTACAAAAAGAATTCCAATGTTAAGTTTTTATCTAATGTTACGAAATTGTTAAGTAAAAGTTTTTTTAATGTAAATATTTTTATACATTTGATATATAAATGATTGTAAAACCTTAAAACCCAAAGCTATGAAAAAGATTATCACATTATGCGCATTAGTTTTCTCAGGTATTGTAATGGCTCAAAATATCGAACCTAAATATGAAATCGAAGGAAACTTAGTCAAAGCCACCTACTACAATGATAACGGTACTGTTAAACAAGAAGGTTATTACAAAGATGGAAAAGTTCATGGAAAATGGTCATCATTTGACGAAAAAGGTGTAAAAATTGCAATGGGAGAATATAAAAATGGAGAAAAAACTGGAAAATGGTTTTTTTGGGATAAAAACACCTTAAACGAAGTTGATTACAATGATAGCCGAGTTGCAGAAGCAAAAAAATGGTCACAAGGCACTTTAGTTCACAGAAACTAAGCTCAACCATATTCTTACTTATAGAAAAACCCTTTCAAATGAAAGGGTTTTTTGTTTTTCTATCCATAAAAAAAGCCCAAACTTTCGTTTGAGCTTTTTGTGCGGGTGATAGGACTCGAACCTACACGCCTTGCGGCACCAGATCCTAAGTCTGGCACGTCTACCAAT
>CBFHBH010000032.1:0-11792 GCA_965653735.1 uncultured Flavobacterium sp.
TTAGATTTTTTTCTGATGAAGTATCTGCATCATTTTCGCCTTCTCTAACAATTGGTTTTAATTTTGATAGCTGAAGCCATTCTTGAAACGAATGTTTTTCACTTTGATTGAAAGTTACTGTTGTTTCAATTTCTTTTTCTTCTTTATTTGCTTCAACTTCAGTTTCGTTTAATTCAGTTTTTTCAGCAATTGCTTCTTGATGTTGTTCTGCTTCCTGTATTGAAGATAAAATTGATTTTTCTAAAGTGTTTTCGAAAATCTCTTCTTTTATATCTACTATCACAACATCTTCATCTTCTACAATGTCAATGTTTGATAATTCTTGTTCTTTTTCTTCAAAAACATCTTGTTGAATTCCTGTAAAATGTTCTGAAGTAATAAAATCGAATAAAACAGTTCTGTCAGTCGTATAGACGGCAGTAATTTTTAAAGCATTATTGTATTTAAAACTGTCTTGACGATAAAGACCTTTTAAGTAAAGACTTCTTGCACTCTGAAAATACGGAAACTCATCAAGAATTTTGCTTAATTCTTGCGTTTGGTTTTCATTGATTGCGTCAGGTTTGTTGAGCAAATATGTAAATTCAGCAACATTCATAGTTTACCATTTGGCTAAAGTGTCGTTGAACATATCCTGAGTAATTCGTTCAAAAATTTCGTCTAATGCTGTTCTTAACTGCGATCCTGTGAGTTGTTGTTCACCCGGATAATCATAAAAGAATGAAAAGCGTTTTTCAAAATCGTCTTCCGATTTGTTTTTGTTTGAGAACCTAAGGTTTACAGTTATAGTTAATCTGTTTTGAGCAGCTGTTAAATCGGCAGTAGAAGTCATCGGACTTATTCTATAATCTACAATTTCACCTTCGTAAACCAAATCACCGTCTGTATTTGTAAGGGTTAAATTTGTTTGATTTTGAATTAAATCCTGTAAACGCAATGTAAAAGTTCTCTCAATTCCTGGTTCGATTAACTCAGAAACATTCTGAAAGTAATTTACCTGAAAAGTTTTAGCATCAATTTTTCCAGTTCCTGTAAAGTTGTATACGGAACAACCGCTTAAAAGAAAAGAAATAGAAGCAAGTAATATGTAATAGAATTTTCTCATGTTAAAGCACCAAAGATATTAAATTGGAATTACAAATCGAATTGTTTAATCTTTCTGTATAAGGTTCTTTCTGAAATTCCTAATTCATCTGCAGCAGCTTTACGTTTTCCTTTGTTGCGTTCCAATGCTTTTTTGATAAGCTCTATTTCTTTTTGGTCTAAGCGTAATGAATCTTCTTCCTCAATAGTGTCAGCAAAAATATAGTTGTCGTCGTCATCTTCATCGATGTATTCATCTTCAACTTTTTTGTTCCCTGTTGGTATAACAGACACTATTGGTTGTTCTTCAAAAAGAATTTCACTTTCGTTTTCTTTAGTGTTTCCGTAAACTTTTTGAATCAAACTTGGATTTATATCTTGTACTTTGGCACCATCTTTCATTAGTTCCAAAGTAAGTTTCTTTAAATCATTTAAGTCACTTTTCATATCAAAAAGGACCTTGTAAAGAATATCTCTTTCTGTTGAAAAATCACTTTCGGATTTTTTTCCAATAACTGACGGTAAATTACTTCCTTCAGTTGGTAAATAAGACGTCAAAGTTTGAAGAGAAATGTCTCTGTTTGTCTCTAAAACAGAAATTTGTTCAGCAACATTTCGTAATTGACGAATATTTCCACTCCAACGATATTTCAACAAATAGTGTACTGCCTGATCTTCTAATTTAATCGGAGGCATTTTGTATTTATGAGCAAAATCTGAAGCAAATTTTCTGAATAATAAATGGATGTCTTCTCTGCGTTCACGAAGTGGAGGTAAACCAATTTCAACAGTGCTTAATCGGTAATACAAATCTTCTCTGAATTTTCCTTTTTCAATTGCTTCAATCATGTTAACATTGGTCGCAGCGACAATTCTTACGTTGGTTTTTTGAACTTGTGATGAACCAACTTTAATAAACTCACCATTTTCTAAAACACGTAATAAACGTACTTGAGTAGTTAAAGGTAATTCACCAACTTCATCAAGGAAAATGGTCCCGCCATCGGCTACTTCAAAGTATCCCTCACGAGTAGCAGTGGCGCCTGTAAATGATCCTTTTTCGTGGCCAAATAATTCACTGTCAATAGTTCCTTCTGGAATGGCACCACAGTTAACAGCTATATATTTGCCGTGTTTACGATGTGATAGTGAATGTATTATTTTAGGAATACTTTCTTTACCAACACCACTTTCTCCAGTTACCAATACCGAAATATCTGTAGGAGCAACCTGAATGGCTTTTTCTATCGCACGATTTAATTTTGGATCATTTCCAATGATCTCAAATCGTTGTTTTATGGCTTGAACGTTTTCCATTTGTTAAATTTCTTGATGATTTGAATACTTGATGTAAAGCTTAATTGCTTTGCATGTTGCTATATCCAATTGCTTCTCCAATTAAAGTTGCAGTTGTACAATCAGCTACTTTTACTAATACAAAATCTCCTGGTTTGTAATTTTCTTTAGGGAAAACAGTTACCACATTTTCAGAGTTTCTTCCAGACCAGTGTTTATCTGATTTTTTAGATTCTTTTTCAATTAAAACTTCTACAATTTGATCTTTAAAACGAGCAGTACGTTTTGCACTTAACTCTTGTTGTAAATCAACAACTTCCTGTAGACGGCGCATTTTGTCCGCTTCAGGAACATCATCTTCCATTTTACGAGCCGCTAAAGTTCCAGGTCTTTCAGAATAAGCAAACATATAACCAAAGTCATATTCTACATATTCCATTAAACTTAAGGTGTCTTTGTGGTCTTCTTCAGTTTCGGTAGGGAAACCAGTAATCATATCTTGTGAAATTGAACAGCCAGGGATAATACGTTTGATTTTGTCAACCAACTCCATATATTCCTCACGTGTATGCTGACGGTTCATTTCTTTTAATATTCTTGTACTTCCTGATTGAACAGGTAAGTGAATGTAATTACAAATGTTGTCATATTTAGCAATTACATGTAACACCTCTTCGTGCATATCCTGAGGATTTGAAGTCGAGAAACGGAAACGCATTTTAGGAAATTGTATAGCGCACATTTCTAACAACTGGGCAAAATCAACAGCAGTAGCTTTTTGCATTTCAGTAGCTTTTTCGAAATCTTTCTTTAATCCGCCACCATACCAAAGGTAACTGTCAACATTTTGACCTAAAAGACAAATTTCTTTGAAACCTCTATTCCATAAATCTTGTATTTCTTCAATAATAGATTGCGGTTCACGGCTACGTTCACGACCTCTGGTAAAAGGTACTACACAAAACGTACACATATTATCACAACCTCTGGTGATGGATACAAAGGCATTGATTCCGTTCGAGTTTAAACGCACAGGAGAAATATCACCATAAGTTTCATCTTTAGAAAGGATAACATTGATGGCATCTCGACCTTCTTCAACTTCTTTTAAAAGATTAGGTAAGTCTTTATAGGCATCTGGTCCAACAACCATGTCGACAATTTTCTCTTCTTCAAGAAACTGACTTTTCAAACGTTCAGCCATACAGCCTAAAACTCCAACTTTCATTCCTGGGTTGATACTACGTTTTACAGCATTGTATTTTTCTAAGCGTTTACGAACAGTTTGTTCGGCTTTGTCACGAATTGAACAAGTATTTACTAATACTAAATCTGCTTCTTCAAGTTTCTGAGTGGTATTGTAACCTTGCTCTGTTAAGATTGAAGCTACAATTTCGCTATCCGAAAAATTCATAGCGCAACCATAACTTTCTATAAAAAGTTTTTTGGTATTTCCTTCTTTTTCCTGTAAAACTAGGCTAGTACCTTGTTTTTTTTCATCAATTTCCTTTTCCATAAATTGCCTTTGCGTAAAAATGTGCGTGCAAAGATAATACTAAATTTGATTTTCTGACAAGATGTCAGATTTCTTTAACATTATTTAGGATTGTTATACTTATATAATAAGGTGTAATATCGATTAAACAGCATCTTTTGACCTAAATATTTTTTCAAAAAGTCAATATTTAAAAAAAACCCATACTTTTGCCGAAGAAATAAAACAGTAAATGGCAAAGAATTTAGTGATCGTTGAGTCGCCAGCAAAGGCAAAAACTATTGAAAAATTTCTAGGGAAAGAGTTTCAGGTTGAATCAAGTTACGGACACATCGCTGATTTACCTTCTAAGGAAATCGGGGTAGATGTTGAAAATAACTTCAAACCTAAGTACGAAGTTTCTCCGGATAAAAAAGCATTGGTTAAAAAGCTCAAAGATTTGTCTAAGAATGCCGAAACGGTTTGGTTAGCGTCCGATGAGGACCGCGAGGGAGAGGCTATTTCATGGCACTTGGCGGAAGAATTAAAATTAGATCCTAAGAAAACAAAACGTATTGTTTTTCACGAAATTACAAAATCAGCTATCCAAAAAGCAATAGAAAATCCACGTGGAATCAATTACGATTTGGTAAACGCACAACAAGCTCGTCGCGTATTAGATCGTTTAGTAGGTTATGAGCTCTCGCCGGTACTTTGGAAAAAAGTAAAAGGAGGTTTATCTGCTGGACGTGTACAATCGGTATCAGTGCGTTTGATTGTAGAGCGTGAGCGCGAAATCCAAAATTTTAAAGCAGAAGCGTCTTATAGTATCACTGCAGAGTTTGCTAATGAGGCTGGAAAAACTTTCAAAGCTAAGTTGCCTAAAAACTTCGCAACGAAAGCTGAAGCTGAAAAATTCTTACAACAAAATATTGGTTCTATATATAAGGTAGCAGATTTAGAAACTAAACCTACCAAAAAATCACCTGCAGCTCCTTTTACAACATCTACGTTGCAACAGGAGGCTGCTCGTAAATTGTATTTGCCGGTTGGTATTACAATGCAAATTGCACAGCGTTTATATGAAGCCGGATTAATTACTTACATGAGAACAGATAGTGTAAATCTTTCTCAGGAAGCGATGGCAGCTGCACAAGCTGAAATCACTAGCTATTATGGTGCAGAATATAGTAAGCCAAGAAATTTCAATACAAAATCTAAAGGAGCGCAGGAGGCACACGAAGCAATTCGTCCTACTGATATGTCACGTCATACAATTGATATTGATAGAGATCAAGCTCGTTTATATGATTTGATTTGGAAAAGAACTGTGGCTTCACAAATGAGCGATGCACAATTAGAGCGTACCAACGTAAAAATTGAAGCTAACAATCATAAAGAAACGTTTACTGCAACAGGAGAGGTTATAAAGTTTGAAGGATTTCTTAAAGTGTATCTCGAAGGAAATGATGATGATGAAGAACAAGAGGAAGGAATGTTACCTGCATTAAAAGTAAACGAAAAGTTAAAAAATAATTACATTACTGCTACTGAGCGTTTTTCGAGAGCAGCTGCAAGATATACCGAGGCTTCTTTAGTAAAAAAATTAGAAGAATTGGGAATTGGTCGTCCATCAACATATGCGCCAACCATTTCTACTATCATCAACAGAAATTATGTTGAGAAAGGAAACTTCGAAGGGCAGGAGCGTAAGTATAACCAAATTACCTTAAAAGGTTCAGATGTTACTGCTCAGATTTTAAAAGAGAATGTGGGTTCTGATAAGGGAAAATTGGTGCCAACAGACATTGGTATAATTGTTAACGACTTCTTAGTTAAGAATTTCGAAACTATTTTGGATTATAATTTCACGGCAAAAGTAGAACAAGACTTTGACGAAATCGCCGAAGGAAATATAGAATGGGCAAAAATGATGAATGATTTTTACAATCATTTCCATCCAAATGTTCAAAATGTAGAGAAGAATGCAGAAAGAGAAAGTGGTGAACGTATTTTAGGTATTGATCCAAAGTCAGGCAAGCAGGTTTCTGTTCGGTTAGGTAAATTTGGACCGATGGTGCAAATTGGTGAGGCTGATGATGAGAATAAGCAATTCGCTAGTTTACGAGCTGAACAAAATATTAGTACGGTTACTTTAGAAGATGCTTTGAATTTGTTTTTACTACCTAAAAATTTAGGTATATATAAAGGAGAAGAAGTTGAAGTGAATAATGGCCGTTTTGGTCCTTATGTTCGTTTCGGGAAAACTTTTATTTCATTGCCAAAAGGAGAAGAGCCTCTGGATGTGACTTTGGAAAGAGCACAAGAATTAATTGATGAGAAAAATCAGGCTGATGCACCTATTGGACAATATAAAAGTATGGATGTTCAAAAAGGAGTAGGGCGTTTTGGTCCTTTCATCAAATGGAATGGAATTTTTATCAACGTAAGTAAAAAATACAACTTCGATAATTTATCGGCTTCAGATATTACAGAATTGATTGAAGATAAATTGCAAAAAGATATCGATAAGGTAATCCATAACTGGGAGGAAGAAGGAATTCGTGTGGAAAAAGCACGTTGGGGACGTTCAGTAATTTTAAAAGGAAAAACCAAAATCGAATTAAACAAAGATATTGATGCAGCTGCTTTGACTTTAGATAAAGTGAAAGAAATGATAGAAGCGAAAGCTCCGGCAAAAAAAACAGCAGCTAAGAAAACAACAACCAAAAAAGCAACAGCAAAAAAGAAATAAGAAATGGTTTTTGATTTTTTTCAACCTCATGATACTGATTTCTTGAATTTTATCAATGGCTTGCATAATCAAGCATTGGGTAAAAAAGTTGTTTTTAATACTGAATATGAATTTCCTAGTTTTAACGAGGTTTCTATTGCGATAATAGGAGTTTTAGAAAACAGAGGAAATGACGAACATAATAAAGAAGTCGATTTAACTCATATTAGAAGGGAGTTTTATAGTCTCTTTCCGGGAAATTGGCAAGCTCAAATTATAGATTTAGGAAATATTATTTCTGGAGATTCTATCGAAGATACATATTATGTGGTTAAGAGTGCAGTTTCTCATTTAGTGAAAAATAAAATTATACCTATTATAATAGGTGGTTCTCAAGATTTGACTTATGCAATTTATCGTGGTTACGATCAGCTAGAACAAATGGTGAATTTAGTAGCTGTAGATAGTAAGTTCGATTTTGCTAAAGAAGTAAGTTCTTTATCGGATTCTTATTTAACAAAAATGATTGTTGAAGAACCTAATAATTTATTTAATTATAGTAATGTAGGATATCAGACGTATTTCAATTCACAGGAAGAAATAGATTTGATTGAGAAATTATACTTTGATGCTTATCGATTAGGTGAAATTTCAAATGATTCAACAATAGCTGAACCTGTTTTTAGGGATGCTGATTTGGTTAGCGTGGATATGAGATCTGTAAAGTCGTCAAATTCTGCTAATTTTATCGATTTTACACCAAATGGATTCTCAGGGAAAGAAATCTGTGTTTTGTCAAGATATGCAGGAATAAGTGATAAGGTTTCTTCTTTTGGAATTTTTAATCATAATAGTACCAAAAATGAATCTGTACTTATAGCACAAATCATTTGGTATTTCATTGAAGGGTTTCATTACAGATCAAATGAATATCCTTTTGGAACAAAAGAGAACTATATTAAGTATATTGTTACACTTGAAGAAGAGGTTATATTTTATAAAAGTGACAAAACAGACCGTTGGTGGATAGAAATTCCACTTATATCGGGAGTACACAATAAATTAAAAAAGTCTACGTTGTTGCCTTGTACCCACAAAGAATATTTAGCCGCTTGTAGTGGAGAAGTTCCTGAAAGATGGTGGAAAGCACAGCGAAAAAATTTAATATAAATCAATTTTTTAACAAGCATATCAATCTAAAAATAGTCTAAATAGAATTTTTTAAGATTTTTTTATGATTAGCTATTGTTTTTTTAGAAAATAATAAATAGGTTTACGCCCTTAAAACTATGAATACATACATAACCCAAATTTATATGAAGAAGTACATTTTATTAGCAGTATTGATTTCATTTTTATACAGCTGCGGATCAAAAGACAATGGTCAGCTAGTTGGTGTAAAAGGAAAAGCATGGCATCCTGAGAAACCTTATGGAATGACATTGATTCCTGGTGGAGCTTTTATTATGGGTAAATCAGATGATGATTTAGCTAGTGTACAAGATGCGCCTACTAAAACCGTTACTGTTCGTTCTTTTTATATGGACGAAACAGAAATTACTAACAGTGAGTACAGACAGTATGTTCACTGGGTAAGAGATTCAATTGTTAGAATGCGTTTAGCTATTGCTGCTGATGAGCAAGGTCAAGGAGCAGGTGCAGATTCTAAATCTTCTAAAAAAGGTGGAAGTATTGGTGATTATGCATTCTTAGACTCTGACACTACTAATATGAGTGTGTATGACAAGTATATGTATGATAACTATACAAGTATGGGTTCAGGTAATGATCCATATGCTGGTAGAAAATTAAACAAAAAAGTTCCTTTAAAATGGAAAACAAGTGAATATCCAGATGCTAGTTATACTGAAGTAATGGATTCTATGTATATTCCTTCTGAAGAAGCTTACAATGGTTTAAGAACTATTGATGTAAATAAATTAGTTTTCAAATACAGATGGATGGACATTCAAGCTGCAGCTAAAGCTAAAGTGGGTAAGAGAAAACAATTTATTCGTCAAGACTCTTCAATGGTGTATCCTGATACTACTGTTTGGATTAAAGATTTCGCTTATTCATATAATGAGCCAATGCATAACGATTATTTTTGGCACCAAGCATATGGTGATTATCCTGTAGTTGGAGTTACTTGGAAACAAGCGAAAGCATTTTGTGCATGGAGAACTTTATATCACAATGCCGAAAGAAAAAGACGTCACCAAAACTTTGTAAGTACTTACAGACTTCCAACTGAAGCTGAATGGGAATATGCTGCTCGTGGTGGTTTAGAATCAGGAACATATCCTTGGGGAGGTCCTTATGCTAAAAATGACAGAGGATGTTATTTGGCAAACTTTAAACCAGTTCGTGGAGATTATGCTGCTGATCAAGCATTATATACAGTTGAGGCTAATGCTTATGAAGCTAATGACTATGGTTTGTACAATATGGCAGGTAACGTTTCTGAGTGGACTGAAACATCATATGATCCTACAGCGTATGAGTTTGTTTCTACAATGAATCCTAACGTTTCTGATCAAAAGAATATGCGTAAAGTAATCCGTGGAGGATCTTGGAAAGATGTAGCTTACTATTTACAAGTAGGAACACGTGATTTCGAATATGCAGATTCAGCAAGAAGTTACATCGGTTTCCGTACTATTCAAGATTATATGGGTACAGACGTTACTGGTAACGCAAAATAATTTAACCAACTTTATTTATTTTATATTTTAACTTAACTTAAATTTATTTATTATGGCAATTTTAAGCAAAAAAGCAATGAACTTCGCTTACGGTATGGGAGCGGCAGTAGTAATTATCGGAGCATTATTCAAAATTACTCACTTTGAAATAGGACCGTTAACTGGAACATTAATGTTATCTGTTGGGTTAGTTACTGAGGCATTAATTTTTGCTTTATCTGCTTTCGAACCAGTAGAGAAGGATTTAGACTGGTCTTTAGTTTATCCAGAATTAGCTGGTGGTGAGCCATCAGAGAAAAAAGCGAAAAAAGAAGATCCAAAAGAAGCTCAAGGATTATTATCGCAAAAATTAGATGCTATGTTAAAAGAAGCTAAAATTGACGGTGAGTTAATGTCAAGCTTAGGAAACAGCATCAAAAATTTCGAAGGTGCTGCTAAAAGTATTTCTCCTACAGTAGATGCTATGGCTGGTCAAAAGAAATATGCTGAAGAAATGATGGCTGCAGCAAGCAACATGGAATCTTTAAATGGTTTGTATAAAGCTCAATTAGATAGCGCTGCTCGTAATGCTGAGGCTAACAAAGAAATCGCTGAAAATGCTGCTAAATTAAAAGAGCAAATGCAATCAATGACTGCTAATATTGCTTCATTAAACAATGTATATGGTGGAATGCTTTCTGCTATGAGTAACAGAGGATAATTAGTTTTTTAACTATATATTTATTTAACACAAAAACTAATTTGAAAAAATGGCAGGAGGAAAATTAACCCCTAGACAGAAGATGATTAACCTAATGTACTTGGTTTTCATCGCGATGTTGGCAATGAATATGTCAAAAGAAGTGTTATCAGCTTTTGGTTTGATGAATGAAAAATTTGAAGGAGCTAACGATTCTTCAAAATCAACAAACGAACAAATGTTGGTGGCTCTAGATACTAAAGCATCTGAAGCAAAAGGTGAATTCGCTGTTGCTGCAATAACAGCACATAAAGTTGAAGCGGCTACTAAAAAATTCTATGATTTTGTAGCTACTTTAAAATCAGAAGTTTTAACTGGTGTTGAACCAGAAAATGGTAAATTACCATATGAAGCTATGGATAAAGCTGATAATTTAGATAACAGCTGGTTCCGTGGTGAAGGATATACTGAAAGAGGTAACGAAGTAATTAAAGCAATAGAAGCTTATAAAGCTGATATGAAAAATGCTTTAGGTAACGAGAAAAAATATGCAGCTATTTTAAATGAGGTTACTAAAAAATTCGATGTTGCTGATGTAACTAACAAAGAAGGTATGAAAGTTAAATATCTTGATTACCACTTTAAAGGTTTCCCAGCAATTGCATCTTTAGCTAAATTATCTGCTTGGCAAAATGATGCAAAAAAAGCAGAATCTGATGTAATCAGTGCTGCTTTAGGTAAAGCTGCAGTTCAAGCTGCATCTTACAGCAACTACCAAGCTATTGTTGTATTAGAAAAGAACGCTTATTTCCAAGGTGAAGCTGTTAAAGGTAAAGTAGTTTTAGGTCGTTATGATGAAAATACTAAACCAACTTCATTCCAAGGACCTGGTAAATTAGAAAATGGTCAAGCTATCATTTCTACAACAGCAGGTGGAGTAGGAGAACAAAATATTAATGGTCAATTTACTTTCTTAGAAGATGGAAAAACAATTCCGTTAAAATTTGAAGGAAAATATGTAGTAGTACCTCGTCCTAACTCAGCTACTATTTCTGCTGATAAGATGAATGTTGTTTACCGTGGTGTTCCTAACCCTATGTCAATTTCATTTGCAGGTGTGGGAGACAACAATGTAAATGCTAATGCAGCAGGTATGTCTAAAGTAGGAAATGGTAAATATGTTTTACGTCCAGGTGCTGGAACTTCTGTAATGATCAATGTTTCTGCTAAATTACCTGATGGTAAAGTGGTTTCTGATAAAAAAGAATTCCGTATCAAAGGTTTACCAGCTCCAACAGGGAAAATCCGTGGAGAGGTTTCTGCGAAAGGACCTAAATCTAACTTAGAGAACTGTACTATCACTGCTGTAATGGAAGATTTCGATTTCCCTGTAACAGTAAACGTTACTCAGTTTAATATCAAAGTTCCTGGACAACCTACAATTGTTGTTTCAGGAAGCAAAATGGACGGTAGAGCTAGAGCTGCTATTCAAAAAGCAGGTCGTGGTGACGTAGTTGTTATCTCTGAAATTAAAGCTAGTTTCCAAGGTATCGATCAAGTTGCTAAGAGAGTATCTACTTGTACTTTTGAAGTACAATAATTAAAAATAAATCTCGTTTAATTTATTAAACGCCTCAAATAGAATATTATGAATTGGAGAAATTTATTATCAGTTGTTATATTTGTTGCTGGAAGTACTACTTCTTTCGCTCAATCTAACTTGTTGAATGCTAAAGTGCCTTCTGATATCGGAAAGAAATCTGCTGCTCAACAGTTAAAAGATAATGACAAGCCATTAGAGTATGGTTATGTAGATGACCG
>CBFHBH010000033.1:0-11731 GCA_965653735.1 uncultured Flavobacterium sp.
TTACAGTCATTGATCTAAATTTAATACAATCAAACTCTTGATTATTTAACCCATGGCGCTTTTGTTTAAAAAAGATTGGCCCTTTAGAATCTAATCTAATCAACAAGGCAATAATTGGAATTAACCATGAAAGAATAAATAGTATTACTAATAATGAGAAGACTAAATCAAAAACTCGTTTAACCCAATAATTGAACCATGTTTCAAGAGGTGTTTTTCTGATGGAAATTAAAGGAATGTAACCATAATAGTCTAAAAACATATTATGTGATAATGCAGAATTATCTGGAATTAGTTTAATGGTTTTAAAATTACTGTGAGCAAAAGCAATGATTTCATCAGAACAATCTTTAGAAACACTATTAAGGTCACAATATATCTCATCAATTCTATTTTTAGAAACAAATTGCTCTATTTCAGAAACTAAAACCGTATTAGAGAAAAAATTTTGCAGCTTATAGCCAAAATCATCATTTTTATTAAAAAAATCTGATAATTCGTTACTTTTTTCACTTTGCCCAATAATTATAACATTACGATAATTTCCGCCCAGGATTTTTCTGTATTTTCTAAGTAAATAATAAATTCCGAATTTAAAAAAACTTACAAATCCTGCTAAAAAAATAAGATATTTAACGACTAATAGAATTGAGACTTTTCTTTCCGTTGCAAATAAAAGTGCAATAAACACTAATGAAAACAAAGCTAATTGCATAAATATTTTTGCAATTATACTACTTTGAGCAGTGAAGCGGTATACTTCATAAAAGTTTGTATAATTTGCAATTATAGTCCACAAAAAAAGAAGTGCTATGGCACTTTTTACCCCAAGTGTTATATTAGGAAATATAAAAAGTAACAACCAGACAATCAAAAGAAAGTCAACCAAATAAGAAATAGGTCTTATGTACTTAGAATACCTACCTACTGCCATTGCTATTTAATATAATCTTTGAAATCTTTATGCGCTTCTTTTAGAAGTTCTTCTTTAGGTAAAGATTTAAAATATTCGTAAGTCAATTTCATTCCTTCACTACGAGAAACTTTAGCCTCCCAACCTAATATTTCTTTTGCTTTAGTGGTATCTGGTTGCCTTTGTAAAGGATCATTTTCTGGAAGCGGATGGTAAACAATTTTCTGATTTGTCCCTGTTAACTTAATTATTTCTTCAGCAAAATCTTTGATTGTGATTTCATCAGGATTTCCAATATTTACAGGGTATGCATAGTCAGATAATAATAAACGATAAATACCCTCAACCTGATCATCTACATAACAAAATGAACGTGTTTGAGAACCATCACCAAAAATCGTTAAATCTTCCCCTCTTAATGCTTGACCAATAAAAGCTGGAATTACACGACCATCATTAAGTCTCATTCTTGGTCCATAAGTATTAAAAATACGAACAATGCGAGTTTCTAAACCATGAAAACGATGATAAGCCATTGTAATTGACTCCTGAAAACGTTTTGCTTCATCATAAACACCACGTGGTCCAATTGTATTTACGTTTCCAAAGTAATCTTCTGTTTGAGGATGGATTAAAGGATCTCCATATACTTCTGAAGTTGAAGCTATCAAAATTCTTGCTTTTTTTACTCTGGCTAAACCTAATAAATTATGTGTTCCTAACGAGCCAACTTTTAATGTCTGAATAGGAATTTTTAAATAATCTATTGGAGATGCTGGAGAGGCGAAATGCAAAATATAATCTAATTCACCTGGAACATGCACAAACTTAGAAACATCGTGATGATAAAACTCAAAATGCTCTAGTTTAAACAAGTGCTCAATATTTTTTAAGTCACCAGTAATTAAGTTATCCATTCCTATAACATGATAACCTTCTTTTATAAATCGGTCACAAAGATGTGAACCTAAAAAACCTGCTGCTCCAGTAATTAATATTCTCTTCATTATATTTTTGTTTGTGCTAAAGCTTCTTGCCAATTTTTAATTATTATCCCAAAAGTACTTTTAATTTTTGATTTATCCAGCACACTATACTTAGGTCTTTTTGCTGGTGTAGGGTAAGCCTTTGTTGGGATTGGATTCACATCAATATTTACATTGTTGATCTTAAAAATTTCTTTTGCAAAATCATACCATGAACATTGTCCTTCATTGCTAAAATTATATATACCATAATTTGCAACTTGTTTAGTGTTAGAAAAGATTTCTAGAATTGCTTTTGCTAAATCAACGGCATTTGTTGGAGTTCCGATTTGGTCAGAAACTACATTTAATTCTGTTCTGTCTTGAGATAAACGCAACATTGTTTTCATGAAATTATTCCCGAATTGAGAATACACCCACGATGTTCTTATAATAAAATATTTGCTACAGTTTGACGCAACTTCTTTCTCTCCGTCTAATTTAGTCTGACCATAAACGCCAATTGGGTTTGTTTTTGATTCTTCTGAGTATCCTTTTGTTGTGCTGAGCGGAGTCGAAGTGCCATCAAAAACAAAATCAGTTGAAATATGAATTAATGTAGCGTTGTTTTTTTGACAAGCAATTGCTAAATTTTTAGGCCCTGTTACATTTACCAAATAAGCTTTTTCTTGATCAGACTCTGCTTTATCAACGGCAGTATACGCAGCTGCATTGATGCAAAAATTGATTTTATTTTTATCAAAGAAAGAAAAAACTCTTCCTTCATCTGTAATATCTAAATCTTGAGAAGAAGCAAAAATAAATTGCATCTCTGAGTATTGAGATGCAATAAATTGTAAAGACTGTCCTAATTGACCTGAAGCTCCTGTAACTAAAACTACCATACTTTTCGAGCATTTTCTAGTGTTGGTAATACTTTATCTTTTTCAGAAATAATCAATTCCTGCTCTGGTATACCCCAATCAATCGCTAATGTTGGATCATTATAAATCAAGCCTCCTTCACTTTCTTTGTTGTAAAAGTTATCACATTTATAAAAGAAAGTAGCTTTTTCACTCAGCACAATAAAACCATGAGCAAAGCCTCTTGGAACAAAAAATTGCTTTTTATTTTCTGCAGAAAGTAAAATGGAGTATGATTGTCCAAATGTTTCAGAATCTGGGCGTAAATCTACAGCGACATCTAATACTTCTCCTTCCAAAACACGAACCAATTTTGCTTGTGCATGTTCTCCACATTGGTAGTGTAATCCTCTCAAAACTCCTTTTGAAGAATAAGATTGGTTGTCTTGAACAAAATTAACCTCTTGACCAATTCCTTGATTAAAAGTATTTTGATTAAAACTTTCCATGAAATACCCACGGTCATCATGGAAAACTTTTGGCTCAAGTATAAAACAACTTTTAAGATTGGTTTCTGTAAAATTCATTAGCAGTTAAAAATTTGCTCTAATATTTTAATTGTGATTAAGTATGTAGGTTTTACTCCTGTTGTTCCTAAACCTCCTGAAGCTAATGTACTTCCTGTTTCTAAAGGGTTATCTGAAGCGTAGTAAGCGTAACGTACTTTTACGTCTGGATTAATACTTTTTCTAATTTTAGAAGCCGATTGGATTGCCTTTTGATAATAAGCACCTTCCATTTCAAGTCCTATTGCTTCCCAAGTAGATTCATGGAAGAACTTAAGTAAATCTCTGTTTTGTAATGATGTTCCTAGAACCGTAATCATAGGTCCTTCATACACTGGAATGTCATTCCCTTCGAACATTGCTCCAGTTAATTGATTTTCAAAAGGATAATTATCAGCTGTACCCTCATTTACGTGAGCTGTTGCAATCATAATATCTCCTTTTCCACCTTCAAGGATACCAGCTTTACCCATAATTGAAACCGATTCTACATTTAAGAATGTTTTCTTTTTATCAACTTTGTATGGTTTTAAAAGCTCGTCGATGGTTTCGAAAGCTTGCTCACCAAAAGCATAATCCATTACTATTAAAACTGGTGACTCTCCATTGATTTTAGCATTTGGAAATGCTGTTTTTTTCCAGTCAAATTTAGCAGTATCAAAAATTTGAACATCAATATTAGTTCCTGATTCATCTGGTTGTGAAATCATTCCGTGTTGTAAAGCAAAATCTTCTACTTTCTTACGTAACTCTTTACTTCCAGAAGCCGAAAGATCTTCATAGATTTGATATTCTCCTTTTCCTTTATACTTTGTAGCTAATACAGCTGGTGCAAATACTGAATTCATTACACTGTGCATGTTAGCGCTGATAATGTGAATTGGTCTTTGTAACAAGCCATTGTCTGCTAAAGTTTTCTTGATGTTTGTTGCCCAAATATCACCATAGATATGGTGTCCTAAACGCTCTCTTAAGATTGGACTAAAGGTTATTGTTCTTTTATTGTTATCAACAACTTCTTCAATAGCAATTTTTCCTAACCAATACACAATATGTAAGAAACGGTCTGGTGCCGCTGCAGTAGCAAAATCATCATAAATCTCACTCACCTCTGCAAAAGTTCTTCCTAATACATTAGCTGCGTGAGAAATTGCTTTTTCTCTTTCAATTAAAGTCAGTTTTTTTGATTGAAGAGCTGCTTGCTCTAATTTTTGCCAATCTCTTGATACAGAACCTTCATCATCAATCAACACTTTATCTTTAATTTTATGTGATTCGATAAAAATGAACGTTAAGTGTGTCAAGATATCATAAATATCTGAACGTCCACGAGTAATTTCTACATTCATTTGTTCGTCATCAATACGGTAGCAATTTCTACGACGTTTTGGAGGAACAATTGGTTGAAAATGTGATTTTGAGTAGCCTTCATCAGAAGTTAAGTTGATATAACGACATTCTTCGATTCCTACTGGAAGACGTTCTATTACATATAACAATCCGTTTAATTCTACTTTTTCTTCTGCGATTGAGCCATAAATTTCTGGGCGAAGTGCTAGTAAAGCTTCTCTTAAAGTTTCTCCTGAAACTCCCATAGGTTTGTAAAAACCTCTGTTAAATAAATGTCTCATTGTAATGTACAGTCTTTCGATAGCAGCCGAAGACTCTTGCGCTCTTGAGCGCGAAATGTTTTTGATTTCTTTCATCTTTTATATTTTTCTAACCTGCAAAGGTACAATTTTATTTTTAGTTTGTTAAAATAAGATTTATTGCAGGCTCAGGGACTTTAGGTCTTGAAGTTTGATTTTTGATTGTTTCAGTAATTTTTTTGTTCCAAATTCCTCCAGAATAATTGAACAAAAACTCTCTTTCAACAAAGCTGAATAATACGTTTGGAGCAACCCCTTTTTCAGTTCTGTTCTTTTCGATCAATAGTTTTTCTACCCCAATAAAAACTCCTTCGATTGGAAACTCAATGTTGTTTTCGGAAATATTAACCCAAGTCGTTTGAATCCCTTTTTTTACATTGATAATTAAATTTTTATCTAGCAGTTCTTCCCCTGGGAACCCATTTTGATCTGCTTTATAGATTCTAATTTTAACTGAAGCATTATCTATTTTACAATCTGTTAGCAATGCTATTTTACTTAAATATTTGGTCTTTGAATATGACTTATTATAAGGGAAAAATTTAACATCAATCCTTGGTCCGTTGTCAAAAGCTTGCAATGTGGTATTTTCTATTTGTCCTATTTCTAGGCGTCTATTGCGACGTCTTTTTGTTATTGCTATTTCGCTTAGTTGGTATGCTGTTGGCTGTAATTTAACTAAAGAAGCTTCTTTTGCTAAAACAAGCTTCTTTTCAAAACCTAAAGAGGAAAATAATAAGCTTTTGTCAGGAGTTGTATGAATGATAAATTCACCGTTTTCTTCTGAAGTTGTTGCTATATTCTCTCCTTGAACCCAAATATTTACATAAGGTACAGGTTGATTAAATTCATCTACAACTTTCCCTTTTATTTGAGAAAAAACAGAAGTTACACATAATAGCAGTAATACTAAAAATCTATTGTCCTTCATCTCTTTCTCTTTATTCTTTAACAAAAAAGTCTGCAATTTTTCTATCGTTAGATAATCTAGGTAGTTTATTTTGTCCGCCTAATTTCCCAATCGATTTCATATATTCTTGAAATCCATTTTTTTCAACTTTAGTAATAATAAGTGTTCGAAGTACATGCCCCACAATCAAATCGTCATAATACACATTTTGTTTACGCATAGCTACATCGAGTTTTAGTGCAAATTCTTCTAAATTATCTGGCTCATTTTCAAATTCGATAAACCATTCGTGATACGGCAAACCTACGGTCGGATTAATTTGTGGTGCTACTGTAAATTCGTTTACTCGCACCAATGTTCCTTCCATCGCTTCTTGTAAAGCACTTTCTACTTCTTTACCAATTACGTGTTCTCCAAAAGCAGAAATGTAATGCTTAATCCTACCCGAAACAATTACTCTATATGGTTTTAAGCTGGTAAATTGAATTGTGTCACCTATGTTATAAGCCCAAAGCCCAGCATTTGTCGATATAATCAAAACATAGTTAACACCTAACTCTACTTCACCAATGGTGTAGCGTTTTGGATTTTCCGTAAAAAACTCATCTGCTTTAATAAATTCATAAAAAATTCCAGAATTTAAAAGTAATAACATCCCTTTTTCTTTTTGGGAATCTTGATAGGCAAAAAATCCTTCAGACGCTGGAAATAGCTCTATAGAATCTACTTTTCTTCCAATTAAATTTTCAAATTTTGCTCTGTATGGTTCATAATTTACTCCTCCATAAATAAACAGGTTGAAGTTTTTAAAGATCTCTCCAACAGGTTTATTGGCTTTCGCCGAAAGCTTTTCAAAATACATTTGTACCCATGATGGAATTCCAGAAATCACCGCCATATTTTCGTTGATGGTTTCTTCAACTATTGCATCTACTTTGGTTTCCCAATCTTCAATACAATTGGTTTCGCAAGATGGCATTCTGTTTTTTTGAAGATACTTTGGAACAAAATGTGCTACAATTCCTGATAATCGGCCCAATTTAACTCCATTTTTTTCTTCAAGAATAGGGCTTCCTTGTAAGAAAATCATTTTTCCATCAACAAAATCGACATTACCCGTTTCATGAATATAACTCAAAATAGCATTTCGAGCCGCTTCGATATGATAAGGCATTGACGCTTTTGTAAGCGGTATATATTTTGCCCCAGAAGTTGTTCCAGAAGTTTTTGCAAAATACAAAGGTTTTCCTTTCCAGAGAATATCTGATTCGCCTTTTACTACTCGGTCAACATACGGACGTAAATCTTCATAATCTCTTATTGGAACACACTTTACATAATCTTCATGTGACTTAATTTGTGAGAAATTATGATCTTTACCAAAAACTGTATTCTTAGCTTCATTGATTAACTCTTGAAAGACTTTTTGCTGAATAGCAACCGGATTAGTTGCCCATTTTTGGGTTTTATTGTAGATAATAGAAGCAAACAATTTTGCTCCAATACTTTTAATTGACATTCTATTTGAATTTATTTTTTAATGCTCTTTCGGTTGTAAAGAACAAATATATTGTAGCCGAAAAAAGAAAAAACAAACTAATGAATCCTTCGTAATTATTACCAATTATAATTTTTAGAAAACTTATTACAATTAAAAATAATCCCGCTTGAATCATTTTATCTGAAGAATATTTTTGAGCAAAATCCCATGCTTGCTGGCTTTTTATTGAAGATGGTGTTCTGTAACCATATAAAGCGTTAATCTTTTTTGGTGGAAATGTTTTTGTAATCATTCCGGTTATTACATAAATACTTCCTAACAATAAAAGAAGCTGAAAAATATTTCCAAAAAATTCTGTCATTATTTACTTTCTTTTTTAGCAGCTGCTTGTACTTGTTTTCTTAACTCCAACTCTTGTTCTGAGGCTTCCATCTCATATTCTGAAGGGTCTACATAATCTGATGCCAAGATAGAATCTTTATTCACTTTAGCATACTCTAAATCTCCTGTTAAAACCTTTTTAACTGAATTTATATAGGCATCATTTTTTTTTAATTGAAATTCCAGAGAATCTGCTTTCAATCCCAAAAAAAGAGCATCTTCTTTTAATTGAGTTGATGAATAACCTGGAATGTATTCTCGTAATGGTGTAAAGGCTATTAAATAACTCGTAACCGATATTAAAAAAATTGCTCCAATTGTACCCAATACAAAAACATTAAGTATACTCAGTTTTAATGAAAACTGCTCCTCGAAAGTTTCTTCATTTAAAATGACTAATCTTCGTGGGGTTTTTATAGCGTTAAAAAAGGCTTTTCTTTTTAATCTTTTTTTGGACATAGTATCTTGTCTAACACTACAAATATACTAATTTGGTAATCTAGAAGCTGTGATGAGATAATAAATCGTTAAAAATTGATTCATTGAGTATTTCTTTAATATATTTGCTGAATAATTTAAGCTTAAAAAGCACAATTTAATTTATCATGGGAAGATTAGGAACTACTGAAATTATTATAATATTAGTTGTTGTTTTATTACTTTTTGGAGGTAAAAAAATTCCAGAATTAATGAAAGGATTAGGAAGTGGGTTGAATGAATTCAAAAAAGCTTCTAAAGGAGAAGATACAGCTCCTACAAATACTAAAAAAGAAGACGAAACTAAGGAGTAAGCGATACCCGCTTACTTTTCTTTTATGGATAAAATAGACGCAAAAATTTTAAACATTTTACAAAAAGACTGTACACTTTCTGTGAAGGATGTTGCGGCTATGGTAGGATTATCGTACACTCCAACCTATGAAAGAATCAAGCATCTTGAAGAATCAGGAGTTATTAAAAAGAGTGCCGTGATTTTGAATCCTTCAAAAGTGGGTATCAAACTTTTTGCGTACTGTAATGTTACTCTTAAAAAACAATCTAGAGAAAATTTAAAAAATTTCGAAGATCAAGTAATGGAAATGCCTGAAATTCTAGAGGTAACTAGTCTTTCAGGCATTTATGATTATATGTTGAAAATTGCTACAACGGATATTGATGCTTACAATGATTTTGTGGTGAATAAATTGGCTAATATCCCCAACATTGGACAGTATCACAGTAACATTGTGATGAGTATGGTGAAAAATGAAACTTCCTATTACTTACCGGAAGATTAAACCATTTGTTTCCTTTTTTGGATAAACTCTTCTTTTATTTTATCATTTTGTAAATTACCAATACTTCCTTCATGGGTATGGTTAATCGTTTTGTTGTTGTAGGCAAACTGATTTTCTTCTACTTGTTTTGACACTATTTTATAGGCTTCACGGAATGGAATTCCTGATAACACCAGTTCGTTAACTGCTTCTACCGTAAAGAGATTCAAATACTTTTCATCCGATAAAATATTTTCCTTTATACTGATGTTTTTCAGCATTACCTCAAGTATATCCAAACAGTCTTTTAAAGCAATAATCGCTGGAAACAAACATTCCTTGGTTAATTGCATATCCCTGTGATAACCCGAAGGTAGATTCGTCAACAATGTTAATTCATTTGGCAATGCCTGAATTCTGTTGCATTTGGCTCTGATCAATTCAAAAATATCCGGATTCTTTTTATGTGGCATGATACTGCTCCCTGTAGTCAATTCTTTTGGAAAAGTAATAAATCCGAAATTCTGGTTCATGTACAAACACACATCCATCGAAAATTTTGTCAGTGTAGAAGCAATTCCAGATAAAGCCATGGCTGTCACTTTTTCAACTTTCCCTCTTGTCATCTGGGCATACACCACATTATGGTTCATCGACTCAAAATTGAGCAATAAAGTCGTGAATGTCCTGTTCAATGGAAAAGAAGAACCATATCCGGCACCCGAACCCAATGGGTTTTTGTTTGTCATATGGTAAGCAGCAAGGATCAGCTCCAAATCATCGCACAAACTTTCGGCATAAGCACCAAACCATAAACCGAATGATGAAGGCATCGCCAATTGGAAATGCGTGTAGCCTGGTAATAAATCGTTTTTATGTTTCTCGCTCAAATCAATCAAACTATTGAAAACAGTTTCAGTCTTGTCAACAATTTGCTTGAGTTCCGACTTTATAAACAACTTGATGTCCAATAATGACTGATCGTTTCTCGAACGCCCGGCATGTATTTTTTTGCCAACCTCGCCTTTCATTTGGGTTAGCAATAATTCGACTTGGGAATGTACATCCTCTACTCCTTCTTCAATGATGAAAGTCTTATCGTATACGGTTTTCAAAATTTGCTCTAAACCCTCATGGGCTTCTTTCAATTCTTTCGTAGTCAGTAAACCAATTTCGTGTAACATAGATGTATGGGCAAGCGATCCTTTGATATCGGCTTCTGCCAAATACAAATCCCAGATTGTATCTTGACCAATAGTAAACTGTTCCACCATTGCTGAAATGGAAGTTTTTATAGAATCAGTTGTATTTTGCCACAGTTTCATATGTTTAAATTTTATTTTTAGTGGTAACATATGTTATCGCCTTTTTAATTCTAGGTGTTTGTTTACACAAACTATTTACTAGTGGCGATTTCATAATCTGTCTGATTAAATTTTTCCAGCATATCGATATAAATTTCAATGCCTTTGTTGATTTCTTCTACATAAATATATTCGTTGGCCGTATGCGATCTTGCTGAATCACCTGGTCCCATTTTGAACGTTGGAAAGCCGTTCATCAGGGCTTGATCCGAAGTCGTTGGCGAAGCGTAAATAGCTCTTCCCAATGCGATGCCGCTTTGCACAATAGGATGTTCTTTCGGGGCGAATGAAGGATTCAACCGGGTCGAACGCGGAATCACTTCACAATTAACATGCTGTTTGATAATTACCAAAGCATGTTCGTTATTGTATTTATCGGTTGTTCTGATATCCACTGTAAACTGACAACTTTCCGGAACCATATTATGTTGTACACCAGCATTGATAATAGTTACCGACATCTTCACTTTACCCAGCATTTCCGATTCCTCTGGAAATTCAAACGTTCTAAACCATTCGATATCCTTCAAAGCTTTGTAAATCGCGTTTTCTCCTTCTTCCCTTGCCGCATGTCCTGATTTTCCGTGGGCAATACAGTCAATCACGAAAAGTCCTTTTTCTGCAATAGCAATATCCATTTTGGTGGGTTCGCCTACAATTCCGAAGTAAATATTTCCTAATTCCGGTAAAACGATTTCAACTCCGTTATTCCCAGATATTTCTTCTTCTGCGGTCACAGCATAAATCAAATTGAACTGCAAGTCCTGTCTGTCATAAAAATGCAAAAAACAAGCAGCTAAAGAAACAAGTGGTCCGCCAGCGTCGTTACTTCCCAAACCATATAAAATTCCATCCTCGATATTCGGACTAAAAGGATCTCTTGTGTATTGTTTGTTCGGTTTTACAGTGTCGTGATGCGAATTCAATAAGATTGTCGGTTTTGAATCGTCAAAATACTTATTCTTTACCCAAACATTATGCAACAATCTCGTTGTTGGAATTCCTTTCTGAACAAAAAAATCATTCAAAATTTCCGCTGTTTTATCTTCTTCTTTACTGAAAGAAGGTGTGGCAATCAACTTTTGCAAAAGTTCCAACACTTCTTTTTGTAATTGTTCCATAGTTTAAATTATTTGGGTTCCGATAAAAGATTCACCTCGCTCGCTCGCATAATCCGCATGACAGATTTCCACTTTTGCCACTTTTGATTCACTGGCTCTGAATGCATTTTCTAATTTCGGAAGCATTCCTTTTGAGATGATTTGTTCTTCTTTTAAATAATCGTACTCGTTTTTATCCAAAACTCTTAGCCATGAACTGTCCAATTCAGGATTGGTCAGCACCCCTAATTTTTCAAAGCAAA
>CBFHBH010000034.1:0-11651 GCA_965653735.1 uncultured Flavobacterium sp.
CTAAACATAGCACCATGAGAAAACTATTTATATTTAGCCTTATGTTTTTTGTTACACTTTTTTATGGTCAACAAAAACTAAATTTAGCCGATAAGTTTTTTAACGAAATGGCTTACGTAGATGCGGTAAAACTTTATGAAGAATATGCTCAAAACAATTCTGATTTATCGATAGAAACAATAACTAATATTGCTGACTCCTATTATTACTTAAACGATACAAGAAATGCATTGACTTGGTATCAAAAATTATATGATTTACAAGGGCAAAGTCTTACGGATTTATATGTTTTGAGATACACACAATCTTTGAGAGGAGCTAGGGATTACGATAAAGCAAATTCCATAACCAAAGAATTTCTTAGAAAGAAAAATGACAATTCTGAAATTAAGCATTTTATGAATAATCAAATGCGATTAGACAGTTTGTCTAAAAGTGAATCTCAGTATCAAATAACAAATCTAGATATCAACACCCCAAATTCAGATTTTGGAGCAGCTTTTTACGGTAATAAATTGGTTTATTCATCAACAAAATCTGTTGGTGATGTGAATAAGAAGATTTATTCATGGAATCAACAGCCTTTTTTATCGATGTTCGTTGCTGACAGAAGTTTATCAAACGAATCCCTCATAAATGAGCAGCCTTTTTTGAATGAATTAGCGTCTAAATACCATGACGCAACGATTACATTTTCTAAAGATTTAAAAACATTTTATTACACTACTAATACACTTAAAGGAAATAAATTAAAGAACGACAGAAAGGGAACAAATAATTTTCAGATTATCAAAGCACAATTGGATAACGATAAAATGTCTAAATCTGAGAGTATGTTTTTTAATAGTTTAAATTATAGTGTTGGGCATCCTTCATTAAGTTCTGACGGCAAGCTTTTCTTCTTTGTTTCTGATATGCCTGGTGGTTATGGAGAAACAGATATTTATATGGCTGAGGTTTATCCAGATGGTACAATGAATTCGCCAGTAAATTTGGGGCCAAAAATTAATACAATTGGTCGTGAAATGTTTCCTTTTTATAATGATGGTGTTTTATATTTTTCTTCAGAAGGTCATTATGGTTTTGGCGGATTAGATGTTTTTGAAAGTAAATATGTTGATAAAAAATTCTCTGAGCCTAAAAATTTGGGAGAGCCAATAAATTCAAATAGAGATGACTTTTCTTTTATTACAGACCCAGAATTTAAGTATGGTTATTTTTCATCTAATAGAGCAGGAGGGAAAGGAGATGATGATATTTATTTTTTCAGAAAAAAAGAACCAGCTTGTATGCAAACCGTTATGGGTAGAGTTTTAAATACAAAATCAAAAATAGCAATAGAAGGAGTATCTGTGAAACTTTACGATTCATTTAACGAATTTAAATTTGAAGTAATTTCAAATGATAAAGGAGAGTATGAAATGAAAGTTCCATGTAAAGGATCATATAAATTATTTGCAACAAAGCCTAATTATAGTAGTCAAGAAAAAGAAATAACTCTTGGAGATAAAAATGGAGAAGTTGTTACCGTTGATTTTGAACTAGGAAGCCTTGAGGATTATGTTGTAAAAGATAACGGAAATGAGAAAATAGACATTAATCCAATCTTTTTTAATTATGACAAATGGGATATCACTCCACAAGCTGCGACTGAGTTAGATAGAGTTGTGTTTGTTATGACATCTTTCCCTAAAGTTAAAATTAGAATTGAATCTCATACTGATTCTAGAGGTAAAGATTTATACAATTTAAAATTATCAGACAACAGAGCAAAATCAACTCAGACTTATATACTCTCTAAAGGAATATCACCTGACAGAATTGAAAGTGCGGTTGGATTTGGTGAAACAAGATTAAAAAATAAATGCAAAAACGGAGTGAAATGTACAGAAGAGGAACATTTCGTCAATCGTCGATCAGATTTTATTATTATAGAAAAATAAATTTCATTCAGTTTTTTTATAAAAAATCCCCTTTCTTGGTATGAGAAAGGGGATTTTTGATTTGAGGTATTTGTGGGGCAATAGGTATTTTGAACAGAATATTATACTAAGCTGATAAATGTTGGTGTCTTCTTTTATAAAACTGAAGTAAAGTTTCATTTACTTCTTTCAACTCAGGAGTAAGAAATGTTTTACTCCCTTTAATGTCGTTTGTAAGCTCCAACTGACAATGAACACATTTATACTCACTAAAGTGATTAGTAACTTTTCGTGTTGTAACTAGTTTATGACCAAAAAGGTGACAGAAAACTTTTTTCGAAAACCATTTTTCTTTGATGCTCATCTTGTTCATAACTAGCGTGTTAACATTAAGGTGATGTAAAAATATAAAGATTTCGACTAAGTGTACAATAAAATCGATAAAAAGCAATTTTTAACGATTAAAATAAGAAAATTCTTATAAAATTATTATTTTTCAAAATAAAAATCCCCAGCGTTAAGTACTGAGGATTAGATTGTTGAGTGATTATGAAAGTTAAATATTTAACTTTTTTGTTCTTTATTGAAATAAACTAAGTAATAATACATTTGTTTTTCTTCATCCCAGCCTTTTTCAACAAATTTTTCGGCACTCTCTGGATTTACAAAATCAAGTTTGATTTGAATGTTAGTATCAAGTTCGATTACATTTTTCATTTTACGACGTGCATCAGTAACTGCTGCATTAGCAATTGGGAAAGTCGTTAAATCTTCGATACTGTATTTTTCACCTTTATCTACTTTGTAGTTTTTAAACTCCGAAATCAAATCAGGATTGTCTATTACTTCGTTCAAGAAATTAGTTTCTTCAAAATTATCGTTCTTAGCAAAATGATTTACTGCACGGTTCATGAATAAAACTTCTTCTTTTTTATCTTCAGCCGGTAAAACCACATCTTTTGCAAAGTCCTGACAGAATTTTAAATATTTTTTTGTCATGAAGTTTTCATCCTGAAAAGCATCTACTGATAGGAAGTGCTCTAACCAATAACGAGCATCATATCTATTACTATCAACAGTTAAAATTTTATACCCTTCTTCTTTTTTATAGTTGAATATTAAACAACCTTTATCTAGTTTTTGAAGATTAATTCCTTGTTGCAAAATCATTTCTAGATTGGTTTCTTTTTCTTCAAACTGAAGGAAATCAGTTTTTATTTCACTTTTGAAAACACCAATTGCATCAACTTGTTTATTATCTATAGAAACATTTGTTAGATAAGCAACATAAACTTCTCCGTTTTTAATATGAGGATGATTTGATTGCTCAAATAAATGCTTTGTGATCTTTTTAGAAACCTCGTGTACATTACTTGGATTATTGAAAATTTCCGTAGCCAGATTGTACATTTCGTTGTATTCTATATCTACATCATGCGCAAATTGATAGTAGTTTTCTTCACCACTTCTGAAAGGTTTAAAGAAAAACTCTTTTAGTAAAGGCATGATTTCATCATTTAATCCGTAAGGTTGCTCAGAAATAAAGATGGCTTCATTTCTACTTTTATTTCCAACTCTGTGAATAGAAAGATTATCGATGTGTGTATTAAAAAGATTGATCATTTTGATAATATTTTAGATAAAAGAACCAAGAAAAAAGAGAAATCTTAAATCTTGGTTCTAGAATAAATTAGTAATATTTTTTAGTTCCAATTATCTTCGAATCCGTAATCTTCGAAAGAATCGTCTCCTTCAAACATATCAAAGTCTTCTTCGTCATAATCGTCTTCGAACTCACTTCCAAAATCATCTTTTTCTGAAGCAAATTCTTTATCAGGAGCAGTCATTGGCATTATTCCGTGAGAGAATAATACATCTGGATAACTAACACCACTTTCTGGCTCTTCAATAGCTGCAAGCTCTACAAAGAATGTCCACATATTGAAAAAATCATATACATAAATCATTTTTGTATTCTCCTTGTCAAACATACCAGATAATAAATAATCTGCCATTATTAATCCTTCTCCAGGATTGTCACCAGTATCAAATAAAGGAATTTCTTGATCTTGATTCCATTTATCATCACAAGTATAAAACGCAGCCATTTCCATGCCGTCAAAATCAAAAGAGTTTACAATACTATTATGTAAATCTTCTAAAGTATCATTTTCATCTATAGCGATATCCCTAAAAATATCTTCTTCTGCGTCTAAAATGACTCTAAATTTGTAAATCATAAAGTTGAATTATTGAAAGCCCAAAGGTAGTTATAATTTTATATTTTACTTTTCAGATTTCTGTTTTGTTGATAACATTTACTCCATTTGCTTAAGTTTCTCTTTTGCAAGCTCTTTTTGTTTTTCATCCCCTTTTTCTAGAAGAATGGTAAAATAACGCTTAGCATTTTTATAATCCTTACTGTTATAATATGAAAGGGCCAAATTGTTAATTATGATGGTGTCATCAGATTTTAAAACATATGCTTTTTCAAATATTGGTAATGCTTTTTCTAATTTATTATCCATTAAATAGGCAGAGCCAAGTGTACATAATATAATAGCATCGTTAGGGAAAATAGTATTCATTTTTTCAGCTATTTGAAGCATATTACCATCTTCATTGTTCTTGTACAAAGTGTTTTGATAATCTTGCACAGCAGCTTTTAAGAAATTTACTTCGTCTTTTACAGGTTCATTATTAGACCACAACCATTTATGGTTTATTTTTTTTGAATATTCTAAAGTTTCAAGAAGCTCTCGTGTAAAATCATTAAATCTATTAAAGGTTCCCAAAGCATATATTTTTCCAAATCGCATATCTAGTCTTTTTGGATTTTTCTTAATGCCTTCAACCAAAAAGTTTTGTGAAACGTTGAATAAAGAATCATTTTGAGTTTTTTGACCTCCTAAATAAGCCACAGGTTTGTTTACAGAATCTTTTACTTCATATTGAGGATTGTTTGTAGAGTTCGGACTTAAGCTAAGAACCTCCTTAGTTGCTTCTTGATAATAAAAATTAAACCCACCTATATATAATTCAGGGTTGGATGGTTCTTTTTGCTTCCATTCTTTAAATAGGTTATCCATTGATTTTGCATCGGAACCTAATTGCATTAAAATTTTAAATCTGTCATGAAAACTTTGGCCTTGTGAGACAAAACTGCAAAGAGTGATAAATAGTAAAATTGTTTTTTTCATTTTATTTTTGGTAAAATTCGATTGGTAAATTGTCTGGATCTGCAATAAAGAAGAAACTTTTCTCGGTGTATTTGTCTATTCTTATTGTTTCAGAATCTATAGAATGCGAAAGTAAATAATTTCTAGTAGCTTCTATATCATTTACTTCAAAAGCTAAATGTCTTAGTCCTCTTGCCTCAGGTCTAGAAACTCTTTCAGGAGGATTTGGGAAGGAAAATAGCTCAATTATATAATCTCCATTAATTGCTAAATCAAGTTTGTACGATTGTCTATTAGCTCTAAAAACTTCTCGAATTACTTGTAATCCTAAAATTTGAGTATAAAAATGTTTTGATTTTTTGTAATCGGAACAAATGATAGCAATATGATGTATTTTATTTATTTTAAGCATTACTAGATTAAAATCTTAATGAATATTCTCTTTGTTTAACTTTATTTGATTACTAATTCTATTTTTAAATTTAGTAAATTTTTTACTGGTAGGATATTGTCTGTTAGATGTCAGGTTGTTAAAAATCAGAGCAACTAGTAAGAGTATTAAAGCACCTGTTAAAACAGGAGTTAAAACATACCAATATCCTAATTTTAAAATAGCGGGAGAACCCGTCACTGCAATTAAAGCTGTGGCTCCACCTGGTGGGTGTAATGTTTTTGTTATTTGCATTAATACAATTGCACCCGCAACAGCTAACGCCGAAGCTAACCAAATGATATCAGGGAAAAGTTTAGCCATTGATACTCCTATTATTGCAGAAATAACATGTCCTCCAATTAAATTTCTTGGCTGTGCTAATGGACTCTGAATTACTCCATACACCAAAACGCATGAAGCTCCAAATGAGCCAATAAGAAATACAAAATCTTCTTTAGGGAAAGCATCATATTGTAAATAAGAAATAATTCCCATACCAACAAAGGCCCCCATAAAAGCCCAAAAATGTTCTTTAAAATCAACTAAAGTTTCTTTGTAAAGAATGTATTTTGTTTTTTGATAACCTTTTTTAATATGTTTCGTGGGCATTAACTAATTCTTTTAGGTTGATAAGAGTAGACAGTATAAGGATAAATTAATTTTGCAGTTGTTTTAGAAATTAAACAAACAACTAGAATTGGAATGAAAAGTGTGTAGTTACCTATTAATCCACAAATCAAAAATAAGGCTGTATAAGGTGCATGGATACTTGCACTGAGCATTGCGGCCATACCTATGACCATAAAATTTAGAGGAATTACATTAGCTTTAAAAAAAGTATTTAAAATTACGGCCAAAAATAACCCTAAAAAAGCACCTAAAAACATACTTGGAGCAAATACACCACCATCGCCTCCAGAAGCTAATGTTACTGAAGTAATAATTGGTTTTAAAAGTAAAATGCCTAAAGCGGTAAGCACAAAAGATGTGTTCAATGTTATACTATCTGCATTAAAAAAGATGTCTTTAACAGCATGATAACCTTCACCATACAATTGAGGTAATAATAGGAAAGAAAAACTAATTAGTAGTGAGCCAATAATAATTTTAGTAGTATGTTTTTCAATTTCTGTAAATTTTGATTTTATGTTAATAACACATTTAGTAAGATAAACCGAATTTACACCGGCCAATAATCCTAATAATATAAAGTAAGGAAATGCTTTTAGATGCCAAGTTGTTATTGGTACTTGAAACAATGGTTTTTCATCAAGAAGTAAAATAAATGAATAAGAAACAGCAACTGCAATTGCAATAGTTATAGCATAAATTCGTGATATTTTTCTAGAGATTACTTCAAATGAGAATAATATTCCGGCAATGGGACTATTAAATAAAGCGGTAACTCCAGCTGCTATTCCTGCGCAAACCAACTCTGTTTTATGACGCTTAAAAACATTTTCTTTTTTTTGAGCTACTGAACCAATAGCAGCAGAAGCCACTACTGTAGAGACTTCAATCCCTGTAGAGCCTCCAAAAATTACAGTTAGTAACCCGTTAAAAAAATGAGAAGGAATTTTATATCCTGGAAGTCTTTTGGTTGGAGAACTCGTACTTTCAAAGATTTCTTTTATTCCTTTATTTTCTTTCTTTTTGAAAAGATATTCACGCAAAAAATAAATTATAGATAGTCCAAAAAAAGGAGAAATCAAGAACAAAAACCAATTTGAATTTGCTTTATGAAACAATATTTCCTCATAATGTTCGGTCAGTTTTTTTAATGAAACTGCCAAAAAAGTAGCTGAAAACCCTATAAGAATTGAAGCTATAACTAATTTTTGTAAAGTAATTCTTTTATGATTTTTTCTGAGTTGAGCTGTCTTATTCATGAAAATATTCTTTCAAAGTGGTTTACAAAAATAGACAGTAATCGGTTAAAAGGTTCTTCCCAAAAAGTTAAAAATAGAAAGTAGTAATTAATATTTTAAACCAATTTAAGTTCTTTCTTAATTTTTGCTGGTAGTTTATCCTTTATTAAATTATAAGATTGTGTAATATAATGTTTCCATTCGTTTGTTGAAAGTGTATTGATATCTTCTACCAAAACCCATTTGTAGCGAGCTACATAGGGAGCTGGAATAAAACCTTTTCTTGTAGAAAGTTCTTCAAATTCTTCATCTAATACTTTAAACGATGCTGAAGTTGGTGATTGGTTTAATCCTACGACACAAAACATTTTGGCACCTATGCAAAAACACAAATCATTTTCCCACTTTATATCTTCTGTAACTGCGGGTAGTGATTTGCAGAGATTTTGCAACTCTTCGATATTCATCTAGAATTTAGTTTTAGCAAGTTTATCATGATTGCCAGAAACTTGCATTAATGCAGCGCTGCTGTACCAAGGTGTCAATTCTACATCAAATATTTTTGCCTGAACTGCCGGGTCTGTTTCCACCAATTTTTGGGCTTCTTCAACTGTATTACAATTAAAGATAAAAATACCACGATAATTTCTGTCATTTTTCATAAAAGGGCCTGCAACAACTAATTTCCCCTCTTTAGCAAGACGGTTTATGTTTTCCATATGTCCTTCAAAATATTTCTTTTTCTCCTCATCAGTTGCTTTAGTATTTGAACCCGTTTTAAGAATACAGAAAACATAATTTTTCATTCCGTATTCATCGGCTCCTAATTCTTTGGCTAGTTTTTCATCATAAGGAGTAAGGTTGTCTTGTGCTATTATTACTGTTGAAGAGAATAATAGTATTGGTAAGATATATTTTTTCATGATTTATTTTATTTCAAATATAAAAAATTAAAAGTATTTACAGTTCGGTAACAAAAAACTACAGTTCAGTCATTATTAATTTAAAAAGAGTGATTTAGATTGCAATTTTGTTTCATCAAATAAACAAAACTATGAAAACTGCAGTAACAATTATTCTAACTTTCTTTTCTTTTCTAGCTTTTTCTCAAACAACTGTTTCAGGTAAAGTGTTTGATAATAAAAATAAACCCCTTGAAGGTGTAAACGTTTTTATTGAAGGTACTTATGACGGAGCGATGACTAACGCTAATGGTGAGTTTGCAGAAAAAGGCTCACAAATATTAGTAGCTACTTTACTCGCTTTTGATGATTTTAAATTGGCTATCGAAATTGAAAAATTAACACCATTAAGTATAAAATTAAGACCAAGTGTAAATCTGCTTGATGCTGTGGTTATTACAGCAGGAACTCTTGAAGCTGGGGATAAAGCAAGAGTTTCAGTTTTAAAACCTCTTGATATTGTAACAACAGCTGGATCAGCGGGTGATATTGTGGGTGCTTTACAAACGTTACCAGGAACACAAACTGTGGGTGAGAGCGGAAGATTATTTGTTCGTGGAGGAGAAGCAGATGAAGCACAAACGTATGTTGATGGATTAAGAGTTTCTCAACCTTATGGTGCTACTACCAATAATTTGCCTACAAGAGGACGTTTTTCACCATTCTTGTTTAGCGGAATTTCTTTCTCAACTGGAGGTTATTCAGCTGAGTATGGTGGAGCACTTTCAAGTATTTTACAATTAAACACTATTGAAGAACCAGCTCAAGAACAAACAGATATTTCACTAATGACTGTTGGACTAGGTTTAGGACATACTAAAAAATGGGAAAAGAGCTCAATAAGTGTTAATACAGCTTATATAGATCTAGCTCCTTATCAAGCTGTAGCACCACAAAATGTTAGTTGGAATAGGGCTTTTCAATCGCTTTCTGGAGAAACTGTTTATCGTTATAAGTTTAATTCTGGAATGTTTAAAATATATGCTGCTTTTGATGCTTCTCGTTTTGATGTGAATCAAGAATCTATTAACACAGCAGTTCCTACTCGTGTGAACCTTAACAATAATAATTTTTATTTTAATTCATCTTACAAAGGAAAATTTGGTAGTAATTGGCAATTAATAACTGGATTGAGTTATGGATATGGAGGAACCGATACGTCTTTAAATTCGGATCAAATTGATAATACAGAACACGCGTCTCATCTAAAAATAAAATTAAAAAAGAGCTTTTCTGACCGAGTTAAACTGTCATTTGGTGCTGATTATTTTATCACAAAGTTTGATGAAAGCTTTAATGTAAATGCAAAAGTTAATTACAACCAAAATATAGCAGCTGCTTATACTGAAGCAGATATTTTTTTCTCTAAAGAGTTTGCTGCAAAAGCAGGAATACGTTTGGCTAATGATAATTTACTCAATGAAACTTCAATTTCACCAAGAGTATCTTTAGCTTACAAAGTTAGTGATGGAAGTCAGTTTTCATTTGCTTATGGTATGTTTGATCAAGCACCTAATCAAAGTTATTTAAAATATAATTCTTCATTACAAAATGAAAGAGCGTCACATTACATTTTCAATTATCAATATGTAAAAAACAAGCGCACGTTACGAACAGAACTTTACTATAAGGATTACAAGAATCTTGTAAAGTATAACAACGAAATAGCGATGTTTAATAGTAATTTCAATAATGATGGTTATGGTTATGCAAAAGGATTAGATGTTTTTTGGAGAGATGGAAAATCAATTAAATATTTAGAGTATTGGTTATCCTATTCTTACATTGATACTGAGAGAGAGTATAAAAACTATACATCACAAGTTACTCCAAGTTTTGTTGCAACTCACAATGCATCATTAGTTACTAAATATTTTATAGAAGAATGGAAATCTCAGGTTGGTTTTTCTCACACGTTCAATTCAGGAAGACCGTATAACAATCCTAACGAGCCAGTTTTTATGAATGGTAAAACCAAGACTTATAACAATTTAAGTTTTAATTGGGCTTATCTTATCACACAACAAAAAATATTGTATTTCTCGGTTTCAAATGTAATGGGAACACAAAATGTATTTGGTTATGAATATGCCAATACACCAGACTCAAATGGAATATACAACAGAAGAGCAATTACACCTACAGCTGATAGATTTTTCTTTGTGGGATTCTTTTGGACTATCAGTAATGATAAGAAAACGAATCAGTTAGATAATTTATAAAGTTTTTAAGTGAAGTTGTGAAATAAATTTAAATACTTTTTTATTAGGGGAAAAATGGTTATTTTGGTGAAAACTAAAAAAACTATTCTATGAAAAAAATTACTTTAATTTTTACATTTCTGATATTAAAAGTGGGATTGACTTTTGGTCAGGTAACAGCTATTGTTAATGCTCCAGTAAATGATGCTTCAACAACGCAAAATCGTGCACCAAACGGGACTAGTGCACATTCTTTTATGAGAGGTTCTGCACTAGTATTGGCATCAGAATTAACATCAGTTCCAGTAAGCTCTTCGTTGAATTTATTTGGCTTTGTAACTACAGCAGGTGCAAATGTTGCCGTAACAGGAACATTAACTGTTTATATGAAAAACAGTACTGATACTTCTTTTACTTTAGGGACAAATTGGAGCACAATCATCACTGGTATGACACAAGTTTATTCTGGGACTTATACTGTGCCTGCAAATGCAACAAATGTTGATTTAACTTTGAGTACACCATTGGTTTACACAGGAGGTTCTGTTTATGTCGCTTATGATTTTGTGAGAACAGGTACGGCTGCTGCAACAGCTGCTACCTATAGTTCTAATTCTACAGGGTTAGTTGGAGGATGTGTTTCAGCAGCTAGTGCAACAGCTTCACCTACAACTTTAGCCACAACAAGCTTTAGACCTGTTATGCGTTTTGGTTACCCTAACCCTTATTCAAATGATGTGTCTATTGAGAGTATTAATACATTAGGAAATGTAGCGAACGTGTTAGGTTTGCCTGTAACAATTTCTGCTTTAGTAATGAATAAAAGTAATACTACTTTAAATGATGTCACAGTAAACGCTAATATTACAGGAGCTAACACTTATACTGATACAAAAATTATTACTACGATAGCACCAGGAGCAACTCAAACCGTAAATTTTAATAATTGGACACCAACTGCTTTAGGAGCAAATACGTTAAATGTAAGTGTTCCTGCCGATCAAGTAAATACCAATAACTCTTCAAGTTTTAATAATACAGTGAGTTGTAGTACTTATGGAGCATCACAAAATCCTATAACTTATA
>CBFHBH010000035.1:0-11648 GCA_965653735.1 uncultured Flavobacterium sp.
CAATTAAAGAAATGGTAGATAGTATTCGTCAATACATGGGACATCATGTTGTGGCTAATTTATACTTGACTCCTGAAAATGAAAAAGCTTTATCTCCTCATTATGATACACATGATGTTTTTGCTTTACAAATTTCAGGTGAAAAACATTGGATTCTTTATGATGACACACATTATAAAACACCTTTAATGCACAGTTTTCAACCTATCTTCCAAAGGGAGCATTTAACTGGTGCAAAAGAAATTACTCTAAAATCAGGGGATTTGATTTATATGCCAAGAGGTGTGCCTCATGAAGCATATACAACTAACAAATCATCAATGCATATTACTTTTGGTGTCCATTCTACGCAATGGTTAGATTTCATATCTAAAGCTATAATTAATTTAAGTCAAAATCATATTGAACTTAGAAGAGCACTACCAATAGGATATTTAAATTCAAATGAGTTTTTATCTCAAGATGCTGAAATTGATTTTATGAATATCCTGCAAAATATATTTGATAAAAATAATGTAAAAGGAGCTTTAACTATTTTATCTGAAGAATTTAGAAATCAACAACCATCTAAATCTGATGGGCATTTTGCAAGCTTGGATAAACTAAATCATATAGAATTAGATACAGTTATATCTAAAAGAGATGGATTAAAATCTAAGGTTATTGATCATGTTACAGGCGCAAGGATAGCTTTTCAAGGAAATACAATAAAAGGGCCTTCACAAATTGCAAATACCTTAGAGTTTATCTCTCAACAAGAATCTTCATTTGTTGTTAGAGATATACCATATATAAATGATGAGAATAAAATAAAATTAGCACAAAGATTAATTAGAGGTGGATTACTAAAGATTGTTAATTAAACAATTTCTCATAAAGTGTAAAATATTTAGAAGAGTAATTTCAATTACTCTTTTTTTAATTTAAAATAATTTAATGATTTGTAAAGAAAATTTTATTTGTTTGTCTGAAGCAGATGAAACTTGTTTTAGACAGAATTTGTTATCTCCCGAACAAGTTGAAAATGATATTTATGATTTTCTAATTAACTCCTTTGAAAAAGTAATTATAGAAGGCTTTAATAGTTTTAAGGGCGAAAATAATACCGAATCGTATTACTTATTTAGTGAAGAGTTATTAAAAACAAATTGGAATTATCTTTACAATAAATACCCCTTATTACAATTTAAAATTGAAAATAACAGAGAGAAAACCAATAAAAGTATTCTTCATGTTCTAAAAAATTTTCAACAAGATTTTAAAAATTTGAATCAATGTTTCTTATTAGATAAAATCGAAAAAATTAATAGCTTTAAATTTGGGCTAGGCGATTTTCATAATGGTCTATCAACGTCATTATTATGCTTTAGTGAAAATAAAAAAATTGTTTTTAAACCAACAAAAGGAGGAATAACTCTGGCATATCATGATTTTTTAGATATAATAGACACTTTACTTCCTCTTGGAAAATATAGGTATAATGTTTTATGCAAAAATGATTATCATTGGCTTGAGTTTATAAATTTAGAATCTTTCAAGGAATCTAGTGATTTAAATTTATATTATGAAAGGGTTGGGTACTTGCTTTGCATTACATATGTTTTGAATAGTACTGATTTTCACCACGAAAATTTAATTGTTAATGAAATTTCACCAGTTTTGATTGATCATGAAACAATAATTCAGCCTAAAATCAATAAAAACATTGAATCTTTTTTTAAGTCCTTTGATAACGGTATGGATGATACGGTAATAAAAAGTATGTTACTGCCAAATCATTTTCGGACTAGTTCAAGCATGCCTTTAGGCTCTTGCGGAATAGGATATTATAGAGAAAAAGAAATTAAATTTTTTCAAAATGAATCTATTGGAAAGTTTACAGATGACTGGAAAATAATTCCAAAATTTTCAACTGTAAGTCTTGAAAAAGAGAATATACCTCAGTTTGAGGGCAAAACCGTTCATGCAAATGATTATTTAAACGATATATTGTTAGGTTTTGAAAAATGTTATCATCTTTTTTTAGATAATCGAGATATATTTAAGTCAAAAAATAATTGTCCTGTTAATAAATTTGATAATCAAAATATACGTTTTATATGGAGGCCAACAAACATATATTCCAAAATTTTAGATTTAATGAAACTCCCTAAAAATTTGAAAGAGAAAGAAGAATATGAAAGAAAATTTGAGATTAATATTAGAACATGAAATTGAACAACTTATGAGAGGTGATATACCATATTTTGAAATTAATTCATCATCGAGAGATTTGAATACAGAATTTGGTGTAATTAAAAATTTTTTTGAATTAAGTGCAGTCGATAATATCAACCGAAAAATTAATAAATTATCTGTTAAAGACTATGAGCAACAAAGGGAGTTGATAATTGAAAGTTTGAAATAATTATTGTTAAACAACTGAAATATAGATTGTTATATTTTTTTAAAGTAGATAAAATAAATTATTTTTAATTTAATTAATTATTTTATAAGAATTTACTTAAAAATTTTTCATTCTATTTCATATTTTTACCTCAAATATTTAACAAGATTTGGGAAAAATGTTTGATAATTTCGAAAAGCTCTTAATAAGAAAACCCTTATTTTCATATGAAATACTTTTTGATGAGAGTGGATTATCTAAAGGTGATGTTTTTTTTCAAAGTCTTTTAAACGATGATAAATTTTTAGAAGCCATATATTGGAGTTCAATATCATTTTACAAAACTTTAAAAAAATACAAAGAAGGAAAAATAAAGGACGAAAAAAAAAAGAAACGAATTCTTCTTTCCTTAAAAAAATTTATCATTCGCTCTGCGACAAGGCCAATTCCTTTTGGAGCTTTTGCAGGTATTTCCATACAAAATATTTCCATCTCTAAATCAAACGAATCTAATTCAATTAAGAGAAAGCTTAGAATTGATATGTCAATTTTAAGTAAGATTATAAAATCAATAGAAAATAATCATGAATTAGTAAATCACTTACCTTACCAGTTAAACAATACTCTTTATGATTTGAGTAATCACTATCGCTTTTATGAAATTAGTAGAGCAAGTGAACCCAAAATTCAAATCAGTTCATTAGATAAGTCTACAATACTTAAAAGAATTATTACTGATTTAAAAAATTGTAAAATCAATTTTAATCAACTTTATCTAAAGTTTAAAGATGAATTTGATAGAGATGAATTATTAATTTTTTTTAAAGAATTAGTTGAAATGTGCTTTTTTATAAGTGATATTGAAATAAATATTTCAGCTAAAGATGATTTTCAAGAAATAAAGAAATTTTTAAATAATGCAGAAATTAAAAATACCGAAAATGCGGTTTTATACTTTAATTTAATTTTTGAAATTGAAAACTATATTAAAAAAGTTGAAAAAGCTTCTATTGGTAATTTTTTTCCAGATGAACATGATAAATTAATTTTCCATTTAAGAAAGGTGGGGATTAATATTGACAATGATGAACAACTTTTTCATGTCGATTTAATCCATTTTGTCAATGAGGATCTGAGCTTTTCAGCAAAGGAATTAAAAAAAATAAATGAATCAATAAAGTTATTAAGCAGTATATCTTCTGAAAACAATCATAAATTAAAACTTAATAATTTTAAAAAAATCTTTTTTGAAAAATATGAAAGTAAAGCTGTCCCTTTACTAGAAGTTTTAGATATTGATTTAGGAATTGGATTTCCAGTTAATAAAAGTATTGGTAATAATTGCAGTAATTTTTTTGAATCAGAATTTGTTGAAGAAAAAAGAAGTAATAATGATTTTAATTTATCGGACTGGTTAATTGATAAAATTGAAAGTAATGTTAACCCAACGGCTTTACAAATACATAAATCAGATCTTCCTGATTCCTTTCCCTATGAAAAATTCCCAAATACCTTTTATGTTGTGGGGCAAATTTTAGATGAAGGTCAAATCTTGATTCAAAATGTTGGGGGAACTTCAGGAAGTACACTATTGTCAAGATTCACAAATATTGACAATGATATAGAAGAACTTTGCGATAGGATTTCGAACTTTGAAATTACTTGTTCAACCGAAGTGGTTTTTGCAGATATTGTTTGGATTGAAAATTATAAAGTAGGAAATATTTCGAGAAGAATTTCTCATTTTGAATACGAAATTCCAATTTTTTATGAATCATCAAAAAATCAAATGAACACTATTTTTCTTGAAGATTTGCTTGTTTCTATTCAAAATAATGAGATTATTTTAACCTCTAAACAGCTTAAAAAGAGAGTGATTCCACGTTTGTCAAACGCTCATAACTACAATCATTCTAATAACCCTATTTATAAATTTTTATGTTCTATCCAAAATCAAAAAAATCATAATTTTGATTTGAGTCTTGACTTTAATAAATCTTTTAAAAGATATTTTCCACGGATATTTTATGAAAATATCATACTTCTTCCTGCTCATTGGATTATGCATAGAAAGGAAATTAAACCATTTGAGGATGAAAAAAATCAATACTATTATTTGTCTGACTATTTTAAAAAATGGAATTTTTCACAATTCGTTTTATTAGTACAAGGTGATAATGAACTGCTTATTGATACTCACAATGAAGCATATTTGGATATTCTATTAGATGAATTAAAAAAAAATGAGCGTATTATTTTAAAAGAGTCTTTTATCAACCCCTCAAAAAAAGATGGTTATATAAACCAATTTATTCTTCCTTTAAAAAAATCAGAACCCACATCTGAATTTGCATTTGATAAAATTCATACCACTCCCAAAGTCATAAATAGAAATTACTTTCCAGGAAGTGAATGGATTTATTTTAAAATTTATTGTAGTAATAATGTTTCAAATGATGTTTTAATTGAAATCCATGAAAAATTGATTTTGTATTTAAAAGAAGAAGGTTTGATTCACAAGTGGTTTTTTGTTAGATTTTTTGATCCACATCATCATTTACGTTTAAGGTTTAATATTAGCTCTAGAGCAGTTAGCATAGATATTCAAAAATTATTATATGAAAAATTGAAGAAATACTTGAAGAATGAAATAGTTTGGAAAATAAAAATAGATACATATCAAAGAGAAATTGAACGATATGGAATAGATAATATTACTAATAGTGAAACTTTGTTTTATCATGATAGTGAGTTATATATTCATATTTTAAAAAGTAATTGTTTGGAAGATGTTACCTTGAATCTTTGTTTAGCTGTTAAAAACATTGATTTTTGGTTTTCACTTATTAAAATTGATCTTTTTGAAAAGATATCGATTTGTGATACTATGAAGGAAAAATTATCTAGAGAAAAATCAAGTCATTTTTTGTTGGATGTAGAAAAAAAATATAGAGAATATAGAACCAAGGTCTTTGATTTTATGGATGAAGAAGAATTTTTGTTTTTGTTTGAAAAACAAAAGAATGAGATGAAAGATATAACAATTAATAAAAGCAATATTTCTGATTATATACATATGAGTATTAATAGATGGTTTCCTCATAATCAAAGAGATTGGGAATATCTTTTGTATCATTTTTGCTTAAATTATTACAAAAAAAACGCTTATAAATCTAAATTAAACTAATGACAAAAGAACGAAGATTACATCCTTTTTTGGAGAAAGTAGTAAATTTTGATTTTGAAAAGTGTTATGTAAAAAAAACAAGGATTTTTTCCCATATTTTAATTTGGATTATTTTCACTTTTATTATTCAAATAGGGTACTTCTGGGGTTATAAATTTAGTTTTGGTACTTCGGTGCTTTTCGCTGCGAGAATAACATTATGCAACATTACTGTTTTTTATCTTTTATTTTATTTTGTAATACCACAAACAATTAATAAAAATAGATTTTTCCTATTTCTAGTTTCTATTTTTGGACTCTTGCAAGTTTGGTTAATTGTGAACCATTATTATTATATCATTCTTTATAATCTAAACATAGATCTGGATTATGGAGTTTTGAAAGAAATGTTAGTAAAAAACAAAGAAAAAACGTTACTCGATATTATTAAACCTCAGAATGTTTTGGCGTATTCATTCGATATAATAAGTGCCATTTCTCCAGTATTATTTCTAAAAATAACATTCGATTTAAGTAGAACATACGCTAACTCAGTTAAGGCAAATAGAGAAATTGAAAAATTAAATTATGAAAATTTATTGATGGAGAATAAATTTCTTCAAACTCAATTGAATCCTCATTTTTTGTTCAATACGCTCAATAATATTTATTCCTTGGCCCTTAAAAAAAGTGAATTAACACCTGAAATAGTTTTAAAACTTTCCAGTATTATGAAGTATACATTGTATGATGCAAATGTTAAAAAAATTTCAATTGATAGGGAATTGGAATTTATTGATGACTATTTTGACATGGAAAAAATGAGATATCCAAATGAATATATTATTGAAAAAACAGTTATAAATAATGGTAGAAATATAGAAATTGAACCATTACTGCCTTTTGTTTTTATTGAAAATGCTTTTAAGTACGGATTAAAGTCAGACAATCCTTTTTTGAAAATTTTTATCAAAGCTGACGACTTCAAAGTTTATTTCAAAATAGAGAATGATTCCAATAACAATATAAGTTCAAAAAAACATGGATACGGAGGAATTGGTCTTGAAAATATTAAACGAAGATTAAACTTACTTTATCCTGATAAGCATATTATGAGTATTAATACACAATCAAAAAAATTTACTGTCGAATTAGAAATTAAATTAAATTAATAAAAAATGAAAAAATTAAGATGTTTAGTTTTAGATGATGAACCCCTTGCTAGAGAAATTATAGAAGAATATATAAGTAATACACCATTTTTAGAGTTAGTCGCTTCTTTTGGAAAACCAATTGAAGCACTTGATTTTCTTAATAAAAACAATGTCGATATTTTATTGACCGATATAGACATGCCTCAACTTAATGGTTTAGAATTAATTAATTCTATAGTCAATAAACCATTGATTATTTTTATCTCTGCCTATAGAGATTATGCTATTGAAAGTTTCGAATCAGGTGTTGTTGATTATCTGGTAAAACCTGTTGCTTATAATCGTTTTATAAAAGCAATTTCTAGAACCAAAGAATTAATTAACTCTAAATCCGAGAGTCAAGACACTGAACAGTATGAATTGGATAGATTTTTTATAAAGTCAGACAATAAGTTAATTAAAATCCTTTTTAAGGACATAATTTATATAGAAGCTTTAAAAGATTATTTGAGAATTCATCTTTCAGAAAAAGAAAGATATATCACACACTCTACAATGAAATCTATGGAAGAGAAACTTCCGGATTATTTTTTTAGAATTCAAAGATCATACATTATAAATACAAATCACATAAAATCTTTGTACGGTAATATGGTTAAATTATCAATAGGGGACTATCTGACAATTTCTGCAAATAATAAGTTAGATCTTTATAAAAAAATAGGAATTGAAGCAGATTAAATTTTTCCTTCATCTAAAAAAAAACATAACTCATCTAAATTATCAATACATATGTCTAATTAAATTTTATACCTCTACCATACTTGCCATTTTTGAAATATTAAAAATGACAATCATGAAAAACCAAACTAAAAAAAACAATCAAAAAGAACAATTGATTCTTAAAAAGAAAGTAATTTCTAATCTACAAAGTTCAAATAAAAACAACTATCTACTAACAACATTATCTTCATCAATAATTACTTAATTAGTTAAATGAATATTAATTGTTTCTGTATAGTTCAAGATTTAGTTTTAAATTATATTATAAAAAATTATATAAGTAAAACACCTTTTTTATCATTTGTAGAATGTGATTTATCTAGCGATAATTTTTTAAATAGCAGTGAAAACCTAGATCTTATTATTGCAGAGATTAACTTTGATACTAAAGAGAAAATAAGTTCAATTCTTTCACAATTTGAAAACAAATATTTTCTATTACTAACTGATATTGAAAGTTTTTTTAACCCATGTAGTAATAATAAAGTTTTTGTTTTAAAAAAAAATATTACTTATTCAGACTTTATATATGGCTTGAATTCTCTAGTCAATAATAATGAATCTTAAGGATTCTAAAGATTATCTTTAAATTAAACAATACTTTTGAATACACATTGTTAATTTAGTAATTTCAATGCAACAGCATTAATCCAAAACGTTTCAAAAATTTGAAACGTTTTTTGTGTTTTGACGCGGGATAAATCTTTAAAATCATTAGTCGCTTTATGACTAAACTTCATCTAATTGGTTTTCGTCTAATTTTTTTTTAATAAGAAGAGCCTCATGATAACTTTATTTCAGTATTAATTAAGAATATATGTGTTAAAATATATATCAAGTAAACTTTAAAACTGAAATGAAAACAAACGAAAGCATAATGATTGATTGGAAAAATCCAAACGTATTGGGTGAAATTATGTTGAATATAAAGGATCCTCTTGAAAAGATAATAGAGAACAGTAAACAAAATATAGATTCTGGATTAGGTAATTATGAAGTAATCTTTAATAGTAGTAAACAGATTAATGATGTAATTGAAAATATCTTAGAAGAAATTAAGTCCAAATCTGTAAACTTAACTATAAAGGAAAGACCAGATTTCTTTGAAATTTATGAATCGAATACAAATGTTCAGAAAATGTGTTCAAATACTATTAATCCTGATAAAATTACTAGGAGTGATCATAATTGGCTGTTAAACCTTGAGAAAGAAGTTTATACATCTATAAGTCAAAGTGATATTAATATTTATGAACTTTCATATAAAATGGCTGTAAGTGAAAGACAATTTTATAGAAAAATTACAAACTTATTGTATTTGACTCCTAACAAATATATTAGAATTTTAAGACTGCATAAAGCCAAACAAATAATTGATAATTATATACATCATTCAATATCTCAAATTGCATATTCGGTTGGGTACAATGATGTTCATTATTTTTCAAAATTGTTTTATGAACAGTATAAAATTTCTCCTAAAGAGCTAATTGCAACAATACAATAGTGTATTAATTCTAAGTAGTTAGAACTTCTCAAAAGTTTTTAAAAATTTATATGCATTTTTCGTAGATGGCTGTTTTATAAGAGCATTTGGCAGAATGCAAGAATAGTTAACAGGTAAATTGCACAATCATTTTAAAATTTATTATTATGAAAAGAGTACTTTTTTTTCTAGGTCAATTAAATGACAGAGATGTTGAATGGATGACCCTTAATGGACATAAAATTGAAATTCAAACGGGTACAAAGCTTATTGAAAAAGATAAGGCCATTGATAATTTATATATAGTGTTAGATGGTGAGCTTTCGGTTTATGGTAAAAATGAGAGTGAAGTTATTGCTAAACTTGGAGCTGGTGAAATTGTGGGAGAAATGTCTTTTTTGGAATCTAGACCGCCTTCGGTTAATGTTTTCGCAACTAGACAATCTATAATTTTTGTTATATCTAAAGATTTGATTTATTCTAGAATGAACTCATATCCTGAATTTAAAGGAAATTTTTATTATGCTTTAGCTCTTTTCCTTTCAAATAGATTGAGAAAAACTACAGATCAATTAGGGTATGGAAATCCTGAAGAAGAAGATTTAATTGATACAAATATATTGAACAGTGTTGCTCAAGCTGGTTCAAGGTTTGGTCAAATTTTACATAGGTTTTCTGAAGTTTAGTTAATGTTTTCTTATGAAATATAAAATACTAGTTCTATTTTTTTTGCTCAATACCACAAAATCTTTAATAACTGCTCAGTCAAAGATTGACGGAAACTTGATTGAATTGTCTAAAGTTGCATTAGAAAAAAGCCCTGAATTAAAAAGAAGTCTTTTTACAATTAAATCTGCAGAAGCTGATTTTCAAATTCAAAAAGGTTTTTTTGATTATAATTTGTTTACAAATGTATCATTCCAAAAAGATAGTTATCACCTTTTTAGAACAGATCCTAGAAATCAATTTATTGACAGGATATTGGATTCAAAGAATTTTGAAATTTCAACAGGAATTCAGAAAAGAGTAAGAACTGGACAAATTATTGAATTAAACGTTAAGTATTTATTTAATAGTAATAATTATCCATTCAACAATTTTGGACAACAAATCGATTTATATACTGGTGATTACACAGGCTTGTTAAATTTCTCAATTACCCAGCCTTTATTGAGAGGTAGAGGTAAAACGAATACAACTATTAATGAGAAAGCATCAAAATTTTTTATTGAAGCTGCTACTGAAAGTAATGAATTTACAACTTCTTATGAAGTATTAAAAGTAGGGGAAGCTTATTGGTTTTATTATGCAGCTTATAAAAGTTTAGCTATATATAAAGCAAATGAAGAAAGAGTTGTTAATGTACTTGGTATGACTGAAGAACTCGTAAAAGCAGATAAAAAACCGGCAAGTGATCTAGTTCAAATTAAGGCAGATTTAGCAAACCAAAAGAAACTTACAATTTTAGCAGAACAAAACTTTTATAGTGCAAAGTTAAATTTAGGTCGAGCGATAGGCCTTTCTAACGCCGAATCAGAATTAATTGATAATCCTAATGATCAGTTTCCAACCGTAGAGGACTCAGGTTATAATCAAAAGCTCAATAAAGATGGACTTGTAAGAGTTGGTTTGTCTAATAGAAAGGATTTAAATGCGTATTTAAAGACTACAAATGCGCTTGAGCTTTATCAAAAATTATCAGAAAATAATACAAAGCCTCAACTTGACTTATCTGGTTTTGGATTTTATGGTAGTGCAAGTCAGGGAAATGGAAAAACTTTTCAGTTTAATTCATTGTCTAATGAAGAAGGAAGATATCTTGGCGCAGGTGCAAAATTAACTTTTTCATTCCCACTAAATAATAATAATGCCAAAGGGAATTTGGCAAAAAATAAAGTGGCTTTGTCAGATCAACTTGTAGAAAATGAGAACCTAAAAAGAAATATAGTATTAAATATAAATGTTGCGTATAATAATTTAGAAAAAAGTGCTTTAGCTCTCGAACAATCAAGACAAGCTTATGTTAATTATCAAGAAGCATATACTAATGAGCAACTAAAATTCAAAACAGGACTTACGATACTTTTAAATGTAATCTTGTTTCAAGAAAGATTAACAGCTTCAGAACTAGAATTTATTCGAGCACAGCAAAATTTTGCATTAGCAATTATTAATCTAAGATATGAAACAGGAACTCTGGTAGTTCGTAATGCAAATGGTTTTATGGTTAATAAAGATAGTTATTATAATATCCCTAAATAATAAATATAAATCATGTCAACAGGTTTTTTTAGAAAGTCAGCATTAGAAAAACTTTCAACTCCAGAAAAATTGGATCAGCTTATTAAGGTAACAGACAGAAAGGCATGGATTGCCTTGCTAACTATTTCTTTGGCTCTAATTACAGCTTTAGTATGGTCAATGTTTGGAAAAGTTAAAACCAAGTTGGATGTAGTTGGGGTTATTCAAGGAGGTGAAATACATGAAGTTGTAGCTACATCTCAAGGACAATTAGTTGAATTAAATGTAAAAATAGGCAGCTTCGTGAAAAAAGGTGATGTAATTGCTACTTTACAGCAACCAGAATTATATCAGCAAATAGAAGATGCTAAAGCAATTTTGAATGATAGAAATTATGAAATGGAAAAAATTGTTTTTGGAAAAAATCGCCCT
>CBFHBH010000036.1:0-11369 GCA_965653735.1 uncultured Flavobacterium sp.
AATTAACTGCGAAAGCACCTAGTAAAATTGGCAACTGAGCCATAATTGCCCATCGAGTTAGCAAGCCAAAAATTATCATTATTCCTCCCATCATATGAGCCGCAACAACATAATGAACAATAAGCATACCTCCACCTAAATTTTTTATAGGCTCTGCTAACTGATTATAATATTCTGTGTTGGTTATAAAGGAAACCCCTTTCCAAAAAAGAAAAACACCAACAATGATTCTTAAAATGTCTAATGAATAATAAGTATGAGCGTTTGCCCACTTGTTTAAACTTTTAACGGTTTCCATAATGCTTCAGTTTAAAATTAGTTATCTAATTTAATAAACATTACAGAAATAACCTACTACAAATCAATATTTTATATAAAAATCAGTTTTTATCGGTTGAATATCATTTATTGATTTTACATTCTCTGAAAGTACTTTCCAAGAAGTATTGGCTTCTAATCGAATCTTTTTCCCTTTTATCATTACATCAACAGGCATTGAAAAGTTTGGCGCTTCAGCTTTCCACTTATATTCGATTACTTTTCCAGATTTTCTAAATTCTAATTCAGGAATTGTTGTATAACGTAGATATTGATTAAAAACCGAGGTCAAATCTAAACCTGATTCTTTATTAAAGAAATCAACAACGTCTTGTGTTTTAATAATTTGCTTTTTGAATGTTTCCGAATATTTTAAAAGTATTTTCCACCATTTTGAATCATTGTTAACAATATGGCGAATAGTATTCAACATTAAGGCTCCTTTAGGGTACATATCTCCACTACCCTCTTTATTGACACCATAATGACCAATAATAGGTCTGTCATTACTTACTGCATTACGTAAACCGTAAGCATATTGCATTGCTTTATCATATCCAAACTGACATTCTATAAAAACAATCTCTGAGTACATTGTAAAACCTTCGTGTATCCACATATCTGCAATATCCTTGCTAGTTATGCTATTTCCAAACCATTCGTGCCCAGTTTCATGAATAGTAATATAATCAAAGAGTAGTCCAACACCAGTCCCTGACAAATCATTACCCATATAGCCTTTCATATAATGATTGCCATAAGCAACGGCACTTTGATGTTCCATACCCAAATATGGTGTTTCAACTAATTTGTAACCATCATCACTAAAAGGATATTTTCCAAATTTTGACTGAAAACAATCCATCATTGGTTTTACCTCTTCAAAATGCTTACGAGCCTTGGCTTCATTAGCTCTTAAAACATAATAATCAAGGTCAAGACCTTTATGATTATCGTGAATATGAACATAATCGGCAATATTTACAGTAATATCATATGTATTAATTGGATTTTTAACTTCCCAATCCCAACGTGTATATCCGTTTTGTAAATTTTCCATACCTAAAAAACGACCATTAGATACGTTCATCAATCCATTAGGTACAGCCACTTTTATTGTTGCGCCATTATCTGGTTCATCACTTTGTGAATCTTTTACAGGGAACCAGCAACTTGCTCCAAATCCTTGACATGCAACACCTATCCATGGCTTTCCAGCCTCATCTTTACTAAATACAAAACCTCCATCCCATGGTGCCCTTTTTGCAATTACTGGATTTCCTGAGTAATAAAATCGGAGTTTATGTTCAGAATCTTTCCGAAGCGTATTTGGAAAATTTATAAATGTTGCAATTTCTTCTCTCTTGTAATCTAATTTTTTCCCATTAAAAACGATACTATCAACATTCATATTCTCAAATAAATCTATCTGAATTTTTGAAGTGTTATCAACTACTTTAAAGCTAATATCATTAAAACCAACAATTGATTTCTGATTAGGACTTATTTTAATGTTTAAATCATAACGTAAAACATCGAAACTGGTGCGCTCAGGCCTCAAGCCTCCCTGTAAAGTATCACGACGAGTAAAAGTTTCTTTAGGAACTGTCAATTGTGCATTTACTTGCAATAGACTTAATAAAAATATAAGTATAGATAAATTTTTTTTCATAGATTTTGGGATTTATACAATAAAAAAACTACCACGTAAAGTTAGTGGTAGTTTTTAACATATTGTTACATTTAAGAAAAGTTTACGAAAAAATTATGGCTGAATAACTAAAGTTTTTGCAATCATATCACCATTTTTTTGATCATTTATCTAAAAAATTACACCTGAATCACTCCTAGATTAAACTGCTTTTCTATTGGAGCATGATTTGCAGCTTCGATGCCCATTGAAATCCATGTACGAGTTTCTAGCGGATCAATAATTGCATCTGTCCATAAACGAGAAGCTGCATAGTATGGAGAAACTTGTTCGTCGTAACGTGATTTTATTTTATTGAATAATTCTTCTTCTTTTTCTGGAGTGATTTCTTCTCCTTTTGCTTTTAAAGAAGCCGCTTCAATTTGCATAAGTACTTTTGCTGCTTGTGCTCCACCCATAACTGCAAGTTCTGCACTTGGCCAAGCAAAAATTAAACGAGGGTCATATGCTTTTCCACACATTGCATAGTTTCCTGCTCCGTATGAATTACCTACAACAACCGTAAATTTAGGTACTACACTATTAGCAACAGCGTTCACCATTTTTGCACCATCTTTAATAATTCCACCATGTTCCGATTTTGAACCTACCATAAATCCAGTTACATCATGAACGAATACCAACGGAATTTTCTTTTGGTTACAATTGGCTATAAACCTTGTTGCTTTATCGGCAGAATCTGAATAAATAACTCCTCCAAATTGCATTTCACTTGGTTTTGTTTTTGCTCCTGTTGTTTTTGCTATTAAACGTTGATTAGCTACAATTCCCACTGCCCAACCATCAATACGAGCATAACCAGTTATTATTGTTTGTCCATATCCTGCTTTATACTCATCAAATTCTGAATTATCAACTAAACGTTTGATAATCTCCATCATATCATACTGTTCAGCACGAGATTTAGGCAAAATTCCATAAATGTCTTGTGGATTTAAGGCTGGTTTTTCAGATTTAATACGATTATAACCCGCTTTGTCATAGTCACCAATTTTCCCAACAACACTTTTAATTCGATCTAATGCATCTTTATCATCCTTGGCTTTGTAATCAGTTACTCCCGAAATTTCACAGTGCGTTGTTGCTCCTCCTAAAGTTTCGTTATCTATTGTTTCTCCAATGGCAGCTTTTACCAAATAACTTCCTGCTAAGAAAATACTTCCTGTTTTATCCACTATCAGAGCTTCATCACTCATTATTGGTAAATAAGCACCACCAGCGACACAGCTTCCCATAACAGCAGCAATTTGAGTAATTCCCATACTGCTCATGATAGCATTATTTCTAAATATTCTTCCGAAATGTTCTTTATCAGGAAAAATTTCATCTTGCATAGGTAAATAAACACCTGCAGAGTCTACTAAGTAGATAATCGGCAATCTATTTTCGATAGCTATTTCTTGTGCTCTTAAATTCTTTTTTGCAGTTATTGGAAACCAAGCTCCTGCTTTTACAGTTGCATCATTTGCAACAACAACACATTGCTTACCTTTTATATATCCAATTTTAACCACTACTCCACCACTTGGACATCCTCCATGCTCTTTGTACATTCCATCACCTACAAAAGCTCCAATTTCTATGGAATCTTCATCTTTATCCAACAAATAATCAATTCGTTCACGCGCTGTCATTTTGCCTTCAGCGTGAAGTTTTTCTATTCTTTTTTCTCCTCCTCCAAGTTTAACTTTTGCTAGGCGTTGTCTTAATTCTGAAAGTAAAAGTTTGTTATGATCTTCGTTTTTATTGAAGTTTAAGTCCATGATAAATTTATAGTTGTGTAATTATTTATATTTTTGAGTCGCTAAAATACAAAAAGCAATTCAATCAGGAAGTCCGAATTTTCCTTAAATATTTCTTTACAATCTTAATATCCTTTTCATCTTATGTTAATGATTTCTTAACATAGACAAATTACTTTTGCGGCATAAAAAATTAAAAACATGAACCTAAACAGTATCTTTCAATTTTTAGTGCCAAAAGACACAAAATTCTTTCCTTTATTTGAACAAGCTAGTAGCACTCTTGTAATTTTAGCAGAAACTTTACATGAAGCTGTAAATGCTCCTAAAGAAGAAAGAGATAGTTACTATCAAAAAATTGAAGAATTAGAAAATAAAATTGAAGGAATTGCACATAAAACACAATTAGAATTAAGCAAAAACTTCATTACTCCATTCGATAGAGAAGATATCAATGCATTAATCAAATCTATTGATAATGTTGCAGACAATATGCACGGTGCTGCAAGTAGAATGCGTTTATACCAAGTTGAAAAAATTACAAAATCTATCCGTAAATTAACTGAAATCAACTTAGAAGCTTGCCAATTAATTGACAAAGCTGTTAAAGAATTAAAAGACTTAAAAAACCACCAATCTATCAAAGGAATTTGTAAACGTATTAACAAATTAGAAAGTAAAGGTGATGTGGTTTTTGATAAAGCTGTTGCTGATATTTTTGAAAACGAATCTGACGCTATTAAAATCATCAAGTATAAAGAAGTACTTTCTGCACTTGAAATGGCATCAGACAGATGTAAAGGCGTTTCAAACGTTATCGAACAAATATCAGTAAAACACTCTTAATTGCCGAATCTCGGTTTAAATTATGACATTATTAATTATCATTATCATATTAGCCTTAATATTTGACTATATTAATGGTTTCCATGATGCAGCAAACTCAATTGCAACCATTGTTGCAACTAAAGTTTTAACTCCGTTTCAGGCGGTACTTTGGGCTGCTTTCTTTAACTTTTTGGCTTACTGGGTTTTTGGTTTTGGTGTTGCTGACACAGTTGCTAAAACAGCTAAAACTTCAAGTATAGATTTAACAGTTATTCTTGCTGGAATTATAGCAGCAATCATTTGGAACTTATTTACTTGGTGGAAAGGAATTCCATCATCATCTTCACACACACTTATTGGTGGATTTGCAGGTGCTGCATTAGCACATGGTTTTTCTGGAAGAGTTACTGATCCTGAACATTACGGATTTGGAATTGTAAATTGGTTTAAAGCTGCGAAAGAAGGTGAATTATTACCAAGTGGGGTTTTAGTAGTTATTGCTTTTATTGCCCTTGCACCTATTGTTGGTATGCTTATATCCTATTTAGTTTCGCTTTGGTTCATGCATTCAGCTAAAAAAAGTATTTTTCCTAAAATATTTACAGTTGCATTCTTAGCCTCAACAGTTTGGTTCTTATCTACTGTAATGAAAGGATATGATCAACTAAAAAAACCACGCTTCGAATCACACTTTTGGAGTGTTGTTGGTGAGCCTGAAAATATTAAATGGCTTTTAGTTGGATTTATAGTTTTTGCACTTGGAACAATATGCTTGTTATTTAGTAGTTTCTCAGCCGGAAAAGCCGAAACTATCCTTAAAAAAACTCAATTATTATCATCAGCTGCATTCAGTTTAGGTCATGGTGGTAATGACTCTCAAAAAGTAATGGGAATTATTGCTGCAGCAGTAGCTGTTTATATCAATACTACTGGAGTAGATGTAATGCAAATGCCTGAATGGCTACAAGTAGTCTTACCTAATGAAGAAAAAGGAATTAAGGCTCATATGCCTGAATGGATTCCATTAGCATGTTATACAGTTATTGGTTTAGGAACTTTAAGTGGTGGATGGAAAATTGTAAAAACAATGGGATCTAAAATTACTAAGGTTACAGCTTTTGAGGGAGTTGTTGCTGAATCTGCAGGTGCATTAACATTATTTATTACAGAACACTTTAAAATTCCAGTATCTACAACACATACAATTACAGGTTCAATCATTGGTGTTGGGGTTACAAAACGTGTATCAGCAGTACGCTGGGGAGTTACAGTAAACCTTTTATGGGCATGGATTTTAACAATTCCAGTCTCAGCATTATTAGCTACTATAACTTACTTCATTTTAAGAATCTTTATATAAGCTTAAAATATACTCTAAAAAAGAGACTAAAATTTAGTCTCTTTTTTTTAAACACTTATGGATTAAAATAGATTTTTAAATTTGAAAAAATTCTTAAAATTCTTTTTATGAAAAAAAATAACAATTATTTACACAACACACAACTTTTAAGTAACACTTAAACACTATAACTACAACACAACAATGAAAAAAATATTTTTAATTTTAGCATTATCAATTTTAAGCATTTCAAATCTGAAAGCTCAAAATGATGAGCATTTATCAAGTTTTGCAAGTTTATCCTTAACTTATAAATTTAATAAAAAATGGTATTCTTATATTGAATTACAAGAACGTTCAATTGCTGAATTTTCAAAAATTGATTATTACGAAGTAAAAGGAGGTGTTGGATATAACATCAATGGAAGCAATCAAGCATTTATTGGTTCAGGAAGATATGCAACATATAAAAATAGTAAGCTATCAAGAGAAGAATTACGCTTCTGGCTACAATATACTTTTAGCAAAAACATCTCAAGAGTAAAATTTGATAATAGATTTAGAGCAGAAAAAAGACTTTTTCACAATCCTATCACTGATGCTAACACAAATACTGAAAGATATAGATACAGATTAAATGTAACTCTTCCTATTAACAAAGAAAAAGTAGAAGCAAAAACACTTTTTGTAAATGCTTATGATGAAGTTTTTATTGGTCCAGAAAAACCAACAATTAATCGAAACAGAATGTATCTTGGAGGTGGTTATCAAGCAACTAAATCGTTTGGAATTTCGCTAGGATATTTATTTCAAAGAGAATTTGCTACATCTACAAACTCTAATTTCCATTTCTTATTTTGCGGGTTAAACTTTACTATCGATGGATCAAAATCAGATATTCCTGTCCAAGCTCCATCGCCAGATCATGATTAAACCCTATTTATATTATAAAAAAGCAACTCTAAGGAGTTGCTTTTTTATTTGAATTGATTTACAATTTCCTTTCTTTTTATTTTTCCTGTTTCAGTTTCTGGAAATTTATCAATGAAAAATATTCCTTTCGGTTTCTCATATTTATCTAGTTTATCGAAAATTGAAGCATCTAATTTAAATTCTTTACCTTCAATAAAGAGAACTAATTTTTCGTTAAAAACTTCATCAGGAATTCCAGCAACAAAAAAACGACTATGAATTTTATTTACTAACTTCTCCTCTATCTGTTCTGGAAAAAGTTTAATTCCACCGCTATTTACAACGTTATCTATTCTGCCTTTCCAAATAAACTCAGATTCTGAAATCAAATCAACAACATCATTAGTTATTAACTCTTCAGGATTCAATTGTGGTGCATTAATAACCAAACAATTTCTATTATCAATACTTATTTTTACATTAGGTAAAACTCTAAAGGATTTATTTCCAACTTTTTTTAGTGCCACATGTGTTACAGTTTCGGTCATACTATATGATTCATAAGCATTACATCTTAATTCAATCAACTTTGATGACAATTGTTTGTTTAATGGAGCCCCTCCAATCAATAAAACTCTAACTCGGTTTAATTTATCTAATGAATTTTTAACCTGAAGCGGAACCATCGCAACAAAATCGTAATCTTTTGAAACTTCTTTTAAAGGATTAGATGTAGGGTCAATAGTATCAATTTCCCAACCTAAAACCATGGCTCTAACCAACATCATTTTACCCGCAATATATTTTACTGGCAAGCAGCAAAGAGCTCTTATTCCAGCGGGCAAATCAAAAAAATCTCCAGTCGCAATGGCTGAATTCATCATTGCAGATTTTTCTATTTTAATTTCTTTTGACTTTCCTGTCGTGCCAGATGTCTTAACTATGACATAAGAATCTTTACTAAACCAATTCTTTATAAAAAAACCAGTATCTTTTTGATAATCAATATTTGAAATAATAAAATTATCTGCTTGAGAAAGTAATTCTTCTTTATTGGCTCTTACACCATTAAATTTAAAATCTGAATGTATTTCGAAATGAAAGTTATTCACTATATTTAATTTTCTTCTTGAATCAGTTTACCAGTAAGTTTCTCTTTCCAATTATTCCAACTATACTTTTTACTAAACACAAACAATAAGATAGGATAAATAACAAAAACTGGAAGAACTGTTTCAAATCCTGCGCCAGGGTCAGAAACATCAATAAAAACTGAATTGGTTTGAAAAGCTGACCAGTCAGAGGTTATTAACAAAGCACCTATTAAGTTATTGGCAGCATGAAAACCTAAAGCCAATTCTAATCCTTCATCCATAAGTGTCAAAATGCCAAGAAAAAGTCCTGTACCTATATAGTAAGCCATTACAATATTTCCCAATTTATCTACCTCAGGATTAGCAAAATGTAATAATCCAAAACTAACAGAAGTCACCAATAACGGAACCCATTTATTTTTGGCTAACAAACCAAATCCTTGCATGAAATATCCTCTAAACATCAATTCTTCAACGCTTGTTTGAATTGGTATCATTACAATTGCAATTACAAACAGTATTAAAAAAGGAACTAAGTCAAAATTCAGAACATAATCTTCTGGTGAAGCAAAGTAACCTATTATTGTTGTTAAAACTTGGAAAACTGCCCAAATAGAAAAAGCAAAAAAGAAGCGACTCCAATCTATGTTGGGTCTTGAAGTTACAATATCTTTAAAATTTTGATTATGAATTTTTACAACAAAATAAATTCCAACTAAAGTAACTGCAAATGACAAGAGCAATAAGAAAAAGGTTTGATTCTTACTTAAAACCGACATAAAGTCAGATGTAACAACAGGCATTGGTTTGCCATCTACAAAACTTTTTGCTATGACAGCAATAAGAAGAGGCATTTGACCAATAATTGAAGCTAAAAAAATTAATAAACCTCCTAAAATATATTTCCAAAAACGATTTCCAGGCAAAAAGGCTTGTAATAAAAACATATAAAGTATTTTAAAAAGATGAGTTAAGTTCTTTTAAATTTGCAGAAATTTCACAAAAGCATAAAAGTAACAAAAAATGATTACAATTTACCACAATAACCGATGTTCAAAATCAAGAGAAGGAGTCTGTTTTTTAGAAGATGCAAAAGCTGAATTTGAAATTGTAAATTATTTAGAAAAATCTCCTAAAAAAAGAGAAATTAAATCATTACTTAAAAAGCTGAAATTCAAACCAATTGAATTAATAAGACAAAAAGAAAGCATTTGGATCAATAATTACAAAGGCAAAAATTTATCTGATGACGATATAATTGAAGCTATAATAAAATATCCAATACTTATAGAAAGACCTATTATTGTTAATGGAAACAAAGCTATTATTGCCAGACCAACTGAAAAAATTTTAGAAATACTATAGTTTTAAGACCATTTAACAATACTTTGGGAAAAACTATAATTTTCAATTTTAAATTTGTGGCTTAATTTAAAGTCATGAAGTTTTTTAAAGTATTATTTATTTCAGCTCTCCTTTTAATTTCAACTTTATCCTTTGCGCAGCAAAGAAATGAAGGAAGCAAAATTACCTTATCAGGAAAAATTATTGAAAAAACAAGCTCTCTTCCTTTAGAGTATGCAACAGTTACAATTATTAATACTACTACAGCTAAGCCAGTATCAGGTGCAGTTACTGATAATAAGGGCGAGTTTAAAATTGACGTTAATCCAGGAATTTACAATATTAAATACGAGTATATTTCTTTCAAAACTTTAGAAGTAAAAGGTAAAAATTTAACTTCAAACACAAATCTTGGCACAATTGCTCTTGAGGACGAAGCGAAACAATTAGATGCTGTAGAAATTCGTGTAGAAAAAACAGCTGTTGATATTAAGCTTGACAAGAAAGTTTACACTGTTGGAAAAGATATAATTGTACGAGGTGGAACTGTTAGTGATGTTTTGGATAATGTGCCATCAGTATCCGTTGATGCCGAAGGAACTGTTTCGTTAAGAGGTAATGAAAGCGTTAGAATTTTGATTGATGGTAAACCATCAAACATGGGAAATATTAACGATGCTTTAAAACTAATTCCAGCAGAAGCTATTGACAAAGTTGAAATTGTTACCAATCCATCAGCTCGTTATGATGCAGAAGGCGGTGGTGGTATTTTAAATATCATTCTTAAGAAAGGAAAAAACCAAGGGATAAACGGAACATTTGTAGCTTCGGTTGGAGATCCAAGAAACACTGGGTTATCTGCAAACTTAAACTTTAAGCAAGAGCATTCAAATATCTTTACTACAATTGGTTACAATAACAGAAATAATCCTGGAACAACTAAGATTGATCAACAAAACTTTGACAATACTGGAGCTTTAAAATCTATTTTAAACGAAAGAAGAAAAAATGATCGTTTTGGAGAAGGATTAAATGCAAATTTTGGAATAGAAACTTTTTTAAATAAATCTACTTCATGGACAAATTCATTGAATGTTAGAACAAATAAAGGAGGGAACATTGAAAATGTTCTTTATTATAATTATGACGCCTTAGGACAGTATTTAAATACAAGACAACGTTATAACGATTTACAATCAACAAGTGAAAACGTTGATTATTCATCAAATTTTATCAAGAAATTTAAAAAAGACGGACACAAGCTAACAGCTGATATTTCTATTTCTCAAAACAAAGACAATGATAATTCATCTATTGAGGGTGTGATTTTAGATAACAATGCGTTTGTTTCTTCAGAAAGAACTCGTAAAAATGACAAGCAACAAAGAAATTTATTTCAAGTGGATTATGTATTACCCATTGGAAAAAAATCACAATTTGAAGCTGGTTTTAGAGGGAATTATGTAAAAACAACAACTGATTATCAAGTTCAAGAAAGATTAACAGAAAATAGTTCTTTTACAAATATTGATGAATTCACTAACGTTTTACAATACAATGAAAATGTAACAGCGATTTATACTCAGTTTGGATCAAAAATCAATAAATTTTCTTATTTAGCTGGATTACGTTTTGAAGACTCTAAAATTGAAATAAATCAATTGACATCAGATATTTTCAAGACAAAAAAATACAACAACTTGTTTCCTAGTTTATTTTTAACTTACGAAATAAGCGATAATAGTAGCATCTCATTAAATTATAGTAAAAGAATTTCTAGACCAAGAGATCGTTTCATAAATCCATTTGCTTCATACACTAGTAACGTAAATTTATTTCAAGGAAATCCAGATATAAATCCAGCTTATACTGATGCGTATGATTTTGGTTATCTAAAAAAATGGGAGAAACTTACATTAAATACATCTCTATACTATAATCATACGACTGATTCATTTGAACAAGTTCGTAAAGAACGTGGAGACTTTGTTTTTACTCCTGTAGGAGCTCCAGACGTAATTGTAAATGGAGAAATCGTTACTGTAAATGATGGCGAGGATATTAAAACACCTGTAATTGTT
>CBFHBH010000037.1:0-11299 GCA_965653735.1 uncultured Flavobacterium sp.
GACAAATTCAGTTTTGGTTTGAAAAAATCTCTTTTTAATTACATGCATGGAATTTGTTTTGATTATCCTTTGCAAGATTGGTTTGATTTTAAGATACCTAATACCAAAATCGACCCAGAATTTATTTACGATTGTCTCCATGAAGAAAAAGATTTTCAGAATAAACCTAATTCTAAAGTTGTTTGGATTGGAGGAAAACCTTTGTCTGAAGAATTTATAAAATCAAAAAAAGGAAATATCTGGAAAATGATGAAGTTTACTTTTCATGATAAGAGAGAGTTTTTTGATATTACAGTTGATAAAGAAAAAGGGGAGTGGTTGCAAAGTATCTTAGAAAAGATATCAGTAATACAAGATAAATTGATGACTTACCAAAACGTAAAAATGGATTATGAAAGCAACGGATTGGAAGATTTTGAATTGTTTTGGTATTCAAAGCCAGTCATGACTTTAAGAGAAATTGGTTTGCTTGTATTATAAAATATAAAAGTCTTCACTTTTTGGGTTGTGAAGACTTTTAAAATCCTAGAAATATTTTGTATAACTAAAAGTTAAACAGCTAACTGAAATGGATTTGAATTACTAGGATCGGCTACAACGTTTATTAGATGACACAAATCTTCTTTTCTTAATATATACTGGTCGTTATCAAGTAAGAAAATTTGATAATCTAGCATTTTTTTATATTTACTCAATTGAGATTCATCAGCAGAAATAAAATACATTTCTGAATATTCATCCCATTGATTAGTTTTCTCAACTAAAAATTCAAAATATTGGTAATGCAAATTTCTTCTTGCATTGAACCCTTCAAATCTAATAACATCTAAATCTAATTCTTGCTTTTCAGATTGTGTTAATGATTCAATTGCAGCATTGATTCTTTTATACATGAATAGAATTTGTGTTGTTTCTTCACAAACTTCTATTGGAATTTCTTCAATAGCTACATCAAAGACTTCATAATACTTTTCTGTATAACCATTTTCAAGAATATCAATTCTTAAATCATAGTTTTCAGATGGATCACCTATCTTCGATAAAATTCTAAATTGATTGACTAACATTTGTCTCTCAACTACTGATAGAGTTTCTGGTATCATGTTGGTTAAATTTGTTAATTCAAATGTAGAACTATGATTTTGTTTTGTATTACGGTTTTACCGTAAGAAATGTTAAACTTTGAGTTAAGAAATATGTGGTAATAAAAAAGCCCTCTTTTTTAGAGGGCTTTTTTATTTATTATTACTGTTTAAATTACAGGAGTTCCATATAAGTCAAACTCGGTAGCATCTGTTATTTTGATCATTACAAAATCACCAGTTTTTAAATAATGTGTTGCGGCATCTATTAAAACTTCATTGTCTACATCTGGACTATCAAATTCTGTTCTTGCTAAAAAGTACTGTCCTTCTTTTCTATCAACAATACATTTAAATGTTTGTCCAATTTTTTCTTGGTTTAATTCCCATGAAATTTGAGCTTGTAATTCCATTATTTCATTAGCTCTTGCTTGTTTTACATCTGAAGGAACATCATCTTCTAAAGAAAAAGCGTGTGTGTTTTCTTCGTGAGAATATGCAAAGCATCCTAAACGCTCAAAACGCATTTCTTCAACCCAATTTTTAAGAATCTGGAAATCTTCTTCTGTCTCTCCTGGATAACCAACAATCAAAGTTGTTCTAATTGCCATTCCTGGAACTGCAGCTCTAAAATCTTTTAATAATTGTGTGGTCTTAGCATATGTTGTGCCTCGACGCATCGATTTTAGAATGTTATCAGAAATATGTTGAAGAGGTATATCTATATAGTTACAAATTTTAGGTTCGTTTTTCATTAACTCTAAAACATCCATTGGGAAGCCAGTAGGGAAGGCATAATGTAAACGAATCCATTCAATACCTTCAACTTTTACTAAATTTTCAAGTAATTCAGCAAGATTTCTTTTTTTGTATAAATCTAGTCCGTAGTAAGTTAAATCTTGTGCAATTAAAATAAGTTCTTTTACACCATTTGCTGCTAATCCTTCAGCTTCTTTTACTAATTTTTCAATGGGTTGAGAAACATGTTTTCCTCTCATTAAAGGTATAGCACAAAAACTACAAGGTCTATCACAACCTTCAGCAATTTTTAGATAAGCATAATTTTTAGGAGTTGTAGTTAAACGTTCTCCTAATAATTCATGTTTATAATCGGCACCTAACGCTTTTAATAATTGAGGTAGTTCTGTAGTTCCAAAATATTTGTCTACGTCTGGAATTTCTTTTTCTAAATCTGGGCGATATCTTTCAGATAAACATCCTGTTACAAAAACCTTGTCTACAATGCCTTGTTCTTTTTTATCAACGTACTCTAAAATGGTATTTACAGATTAATAAAACCACATGTGTTAATTACTACAATATTACCTTCTTGCTCGTGTACTACATCTTTTCCGCTTGCTTTTAATTGTCCCATTAACACTTCACTGTCGTAAACGTTTTTTGAACAACCTAAGGTAATAACATTGATTTTATTCTTTTTTAAAGACTTGGTTCTCATATATTTAGTGTTCTATTTTTTAGAAAGTGTGCAAAATTACGCTTTTTATATTAAGGAGCGTTAACGTTTATGATTTTTTTAAACGTTGAAAATAAAAAAGCCTTCAATTATGAAGGCTTTTTATGTTTTGTGTAAGAAATTTTATAATTTGAACGAAATTGTAGCTATAATGTTATCCATTCTGTTGTTGATTGCTGCTCTATCATTAAGTCCAGCCAAAAATAGTTGCTCTCCATAATTTCTTTTAGCGGTTGAATAAGCAAGATCTAACTTAGTTCTTCCAAAATCGTAACCTATACCTGCAGAATATCCCTTAAGGTCATCCATGATTTTTTTGTCATTATATGGACTTTCTTCAAAACGGTAACCAGCTCTTAAACTCCATTGGTGAATTTTATGTTCAGCACCAATACGTAATTCTTTACTGGTATCAAGATTATCTTTTAATGCTTTGTTTAATCCTTTATAATCTCTAATTGGTTTAAATTCTGTATTACCATAGTCTTTTAAAGAATAATCAACACTTAGTAATCCAACTTTTGCGAAAACTAAAGCACCGCTTAAAGTTATTTTCCCTGGAGTTTTTAAATTGTAAGGCTCATACACTATAGTTATATTAGGATCTGCAGTATCTGGATATAATTCTCCATTTGTGCTTCCACTTACGGCTTTTGCATTTTGAGTTAGTTCATCTGTGAACTCATACCAAGTTGGTGATTCATATGCCGCTCCTAGTCTTAAAATATTGGTTACTTTAAAAATTCCGCCAACTTGAAAAGAAAATCCATTACCAGTTGTATGTAAGTCATTATTAAAATAGGCTCTTTTTACAAGATCTGTTGTGGTATTGTTGTTATTATTACTTTCGAAAAAATATGAACTTCTTTTAAAGTCTGAAAAATGTGAATTTAAGTTTAAGCCAATAGACAGCCAATCAGCATATTGTGCAGATGCATTAAAGGTAAGTTTTCCATTATATCCTGTTGTTTGAATGTTCTTTTCTTGATAGTAATTTCCCCCAGAAGGAACTAAAGAAGTGTATAATCTATTATTGTTTTCGTCGTAGGATCTGTGTCAATAATGTATGATTGATATCCTAACCAAGCCTGCTGTTCTTCATAAGTTAATTCATCGTAATAATAATTATCTAAATTAAATGCTGATACACCACCTTCTCTATTAGCATAATATAGGAAATATTTATCTATAGAATTTGTGGGGTTGATTCCACTGAAGTATAAGGAATTATCAAAATTATTTTGGTTTTCATAATTTATGGACAATGCGAATTTATTCCATTGGTTTTTCTCACCATTTTTTTCAAAAACAAAAACGCCTCCAGCTTGATTCAAATCAAAAGCATTAGATGATTCTGAATTTTTTGTACCAAAATAATTTGAATTGTTTTTATTATTTGAATTACTCAGAGTTACTGAAATTTGATTGTTGTTAAAAATGGAAGAACTTGCCGGATTAACACTAATGGCAGATAAATCTCCACCAAGAGCTCCCATAGCACCACTTAATGCTCTAAAACGAGCAGTTCCTAATTGGTTGGTTTGACCATATCTTAAAGCATCTGTAAAATCTTGAGCTTGTGTAGCACTTGTACCAATAACTATAATGAATAGTGATAGATATTTTTTCATAACGTAAGTATTAAAAAGCCTATACGTACTAATTATGCAGCAGTATAGGCTGTGTAGATTTTATTTATCCTCTGCGACCACCTCTTCCGCCACCGCCAAAAGAACCACCGCCACTATTTCCTCCTGAAGATCGAGGTGTGTCAAAACTTCTTGGAGTGTCAAAGCTTCTAGGACTTTCTGTACGTGGTCTTGGTGTATTGTAATCTGAACTTCTAGGGCTCTCCATACGAGGTCTTGGGGTATTGTATTCTGTACCTTTTGGATTCTCGGTTCTTGGTCTAGGAGTGTTTATATCATCATAACTTCTAGGTGAAGTTCTAGGTCTTGGATTTACATTGTCATTTTCTGTATTTCCTCTAGGATTACTAATTCTAGGTCTTGGGGTGTTGTTAATCATACTGTTGTCAGATTCACCTCTTCTTGGTCTAGGTGTATAATTTCTAGGTGAATTTGAAATTCCATTACTTGTTGAAGCGTAGGATCTCCTTCCAGGTGAATAACCACTAGAATTATATCTGTCATTATAGTATGATGATCCTCTAGTTCCGTGCCCGTAAGCGTAATTTCTTCCGTAATAACCACTACCATAATAGTATGGATATCCGTAATAACCACCATAGTAATATGGATTATACCAACCCCATGAAGGGCCGTAATATCCGGCATATCCCCAGTAAGGGTCGTACCAGCCGTAGTTCCATGAATTCCAACCTAAATATATTCCAGAACGCCATGGTCTATAGCCCCAATAACTTTGCCAATACCAACCTGAGTTCCATCCCCAATTATTGTCGTAATAGTTAATAGTTACATTACTATTGTTTTCACCCCAGCCAGCATAACTTTTACTCTCGGTTTTTTTTATTGTGTCATTTGTATCGCTGGAATATCCTTCTACATCGGTAAAAACTTCTGTGTTTTCAGTACTGTAGTTGTTTGCATTTGCTGCAAAATATTCTTTGTATTTGTTGGCTGAAGGATTTTCAACAGCAGAATTCTCATTTTGTGTAGTTTCTCTTTTTTCGCTACCATAAATCCCATCATTATCGTAATAAGATTTATTTTGGTAAGTGCCACAAGAAACTACTGTTAGTCCTAATAATCCAACAAGGGATACTAGGATTCTATTTTTAAAAGAAAAGTAGTAAGTTTTCATTTCTATTGAGTTTTTATTGTTGGACAACACAAAAATAGTTAGTTTTGCCAAACTATTTGAAGTATAAATATAAACAATTTTTGTGCCAAACTATTCAATATGAGCAAGAACTTAACAAAACGCGAAGAAGATTATTCTAAATGGTATAACGAGCTAGTTGTCAAAGCTGATTTAGCTGAAAACTCTGGTGTTAGAGGTTGTATGGTAATCAAGCCCTATGGGTATGCGATTTGGGAAAAAATGCAAGCAGAATTGGATAGAATGTTTAAAGAAACAGGGCATAGTAATGCTTATTTTCCATTATTTGTGCCAAAAAGCATGTTTGAAGCTGAAGAAAAAAATGCTGAAGGATTTGCAAAAGAATGTGCTATTGTAACTCATTATCGCTTAAAAAATGATGAAGATAAACCTGGCAAATTAATGGTGGATCCAAATGCTAAACTTGAGGAAGAGTTAATTGTTCGTCCTACAAGTGAGGCTATTATTTGGAGTACTTATAAAAACTGGGTTCAATCCTATAGAGATTTACCTTTATTGATTAATCAATGGGCAAATGTGGTTCGTTGGGAAATGCGTACGCGTTTGTTTTTACGTACCGCTGAATTTTTATGGCAAGAAGGACATACTGCTCATGCAACTAAACAAGAAGCATTAAATGAAACAGTTCAAATGATGAATGTATATGCTGATTTTGTTGAAAACTTTATGGCAATTCCAGTTGTAAAAGGTGTGAAAACAGAAACAGAGCGTTTTGCAGGTGCAGATGAAACGTATTGCATTGAAGCGTTAATGCAGGACGGAAAAGCATTACAAGCAGGGACTTCACACTTTTTAGGACAAAACTTTGCGAAAGCATTTGATGTTAAGTTTGCTAATCAAGAAGGTAAGCAAGAACATGTTTGGGGAACTTCTTGGGGTGTTTCTACACGTTTGATGGGTGCATTGGTTATGACGCATTCAGATGATAATGGATTAGTTTTGCCTCCAAATTTAGCGCCAATTCAAGTGGTTATTGTGCCAATTTTTAGATCAGATGAGGAATTGGAGAATATTTCTATAGTTGTAAAAGATTTAATGGCTCAATTCAGAAAATTAGGTGTTACTGTAAAATTTGATGATAGAACAACTCAGAAACCAGGATTTAAGTTTGCAGAGTGGGAGTTAAAAGGAGTGCCAGTTCGTATTGCTGTTGGTCCAAAAGATTTAGAAAATAAAACTTTTGAAGTTGCACGTCGTGACACTTTGTCAAAAGAAGTGGTTGCAGCAGAAGGAGTAGCAAGTCATATTCAAGCATTATTAGAGCAAATTCAAAAGGATTTATTTGAAAGAGCTTTAGATTATAGAAATACACATGTTACTGAAGTAAATTCATTTGATGAGTTTAAAGAGGTTTTAGAAGGAAAAGCTGGATTCGTTTCAGCTCACTGGGATGGTACTGCAGAAACTGAAGAAAAAATAAAAGAGTTGACAAAAGCAACGATACGCTGTATTCCTTTAGATAGAAAAGAGGAAACAGGAACTTGTGTTTTTACAGGAAAACCCTCAAATGGAAGAGTCTTATTTGCAAAGGCTTACTAAAATTGAGTGAAAAAATATTGAAAAAATTTGCGAGTGTTCTTGCAGATATAAAAAATGTGTGTATCTTTGCACTCGCATTACAGAAATGAGTCTTCTTAAAGAGATTCGGAGTAAGTAAATGGCCCGTTCGTCTATCGGTTAGGACGCCAGGTTTTCATCCTGGTAAGAAGGGTTCGATTCCCTTACGGGCTACAAAATTTGAAATACTGAAGTTAAAAGTATAGATGGCCCGTTCGTCTATCGGTTAGGACGCCAGGTTTTCATCCTGGTAAGAAGGGTTCGATTCCCTTACGGGCTACAAAATTAGTTGTAAATAAGTTTTATAAAATAAACTCTTAGTGTCTCAAGATTTATTTTATTAGTTAAAACCAAAGTGATTGTAAATACAATTGTGGGAGGTTTTTCTTTTTTAACTGATAGTTTATAAATAATTATTACAATTAAAATTAAAAGAAAATGGCAAATCATAAGTCAGCTTTAAAGAGAATTAGAAGTAACGAAAAGAAAAGAGTATTAAACAGGTATCAGCACAAAACTACTCGTAATGCTATTAAAGCAATACGTTTAGCTACTGACAAAGCTGAAGCTGCTGCAAAATTATCAGGTGTTATTTCTATGATTGATAAATTAGCTAAGAAAAACATTATTCACGATAACAAAGCATCTAACTTAAAGTCTAAATTGACTAAACACGTAGCTGCTTTATAATTTAAATTAGTGTTCAAAATTTACTCAAAAGCCTTGCATTTGCAAGGCTTTTTTGTTTTATAGTGTTATAATTTCTTTTCTAGGGTTTCAATTTTTGACTTTACTGAACCACTTTCAAAAAGCATTATCACATTAAGTATCCATTGTAATGTTTTTTTAGGATTTAAGAGTTTAAAACCAAGATTTTCTATTATTAAGTCCCTTTGTGTAATCAATTGTTCTCTTTTGTCTAGGTTCTGGCTTAAATCTTTTGCAAATAACCAAGCGCCATCTCTAGCAGTTTCAATGCTAAATTGAATTAATTTGTCGTCCCATTGTTTTGCTAAAGGCATTAAAAATTTAAAAACTGGAGATACAGCTCCCATGTTTTGTTTTACTTCATCAACCATGTCTGACAATAGTTTGTTGATATGATCAAAATCTCTTTTGATACTTTCTAATGGATTGTTTTCTATGGTATCAATAGTAGCGATACTTAAATCTAAATTGATGTGGGCATTTATTCCTGTTAATAAATATTGTAATACTAAATGATTTTTTTCGGCGGCTTTAAATGAAATTTTCCAACACTTAGAAATACTTTTGCCTTCTTTGTAATCAAAATACGCTTTGAAGTAACGATTTGCAAAAAGAACATCGAGTTTTTCCATTCTAGTATTGTCTTCAAATCGATTGTTTAAAATGCCATCTTTTACATTAATGGTGACTTTTCTATATAGTACCGCGAAATATCCTAATGGGTTGTTTGTGTTTTTACATTCTTCAACAATGATGTCAAGGATTTTAATCACTTCGTTTATGTTATTGGCTTGCATATAAGTTAATTCTTGTAATTTTTATAAATGTATTAATTAAATTTAATTGGTTTTGAGTTTTTTATCCTATAATTTGGGTTGATTTTGTTTAATTATTATGTCTTAATTGTTAAGTATTTAGCTCTTGAATTAAAAATGTTTTTTATGTAAAAAATAATCGTACTTTTGCACCACAAAAAAAAACACATGGAATCAATTAGAAATATTGCGATTATTGCGCACGTTGACCACGGTAAGACTACTTTGGTTGATAAAATCATGTATCACTGTCAGTTGTTTCGTGAAAACGAGAACACAGGTGATTTAATTTTGGATAACAATGACCTTGAACGCGAGCGCGGAATTACAATTACATCTAAGAACGTTTCGGTAACTTATAAAGGAACAAAAATCAACATTATTGATACTCCAGGCCACGCCGATTTTGGTGGTGAGGTAGAGCGTGTATTAAACATGGCTGATGGAGTTTGTTTGTTAGTAGATGCTTTTGAAGGACCTATGCCACAAACTCGTTTCGTATTACAAAAAGCTATCGATTTAGGTTTAAAACCATGTGTTGTAATTAACAAAGTTGATAAAGAAAACTGTACTCCAGAAGAAGTTCACGAAAAAGTTTTTGACTTAATGTTTGAATTAGGTGCGACTGAAGAGCAGTTGGATTTTCCTACAGTTTACGGTTCGGCAAAAAACAACTGGATGAGTGACGACTGGAAAGTTCAAACTGAAAACATTGAGCCATTATTAGATATGGTATTAAACAATGTACCAGCTCCTAAAGTTTCTGAAGGAACACCACAAATGTTAATCACTTCATTAGATTTCTCTTCTTTTACAGGACGTATCGCAATTGGTCGTTTACAAAGAGGTGTTTTAAAAGAAGGAATGAATGTTTCATTAGTAAAGCGTGATGGAACTATTTCTAAATCAAAAATTAAAGAGTTACATACTTTTGAAGGTTTAGGACGTAAGAAAGTTACAGAAGTAGTTGCAGGTGATATTTGTGCTATTGTTGGTTTAGAAGGATTTGAAATTGGTGATACTGTTGCTGATTTTGAAAACCCAGAGGCTTTAGCTTCAATTGCTATTGATGAGCCTACAATGAGTATGTTGTTTACAATTAACGATTCACCTTTCTTTGGTAAAGAAGGTAAATTTGTTACTTCTAGACACGTAAAAGATAGATTAACGAAAGAATTAGAGAAAAACCTTGCATTAAGAGTTAATGAAACTGATTCTGCAGATAAATTCATGGTTTTTGGACGTGGGGTATTACACTTATCAGTTTTAATTGAAACTATGCGTCGTGAAGGTTATGAGTTACAAATTGGTCAGCCACAAGTAATCATCAAAGAAATTGATGGAGTTAAATGTGAGCCAATCGAAGAATTAACTATTGACTTACCAGAAAACGTTTCAGGTAAAGCGGTAGAATTCGTAACAGTTCGTAAAGGTGAAATGTTGAGTATGGAACCAAGAGGTGAGCGTATGATTATTAAATTTATCATTCCTTCACGTGGTATTATTGGTTTACGTAACCAATTATTAACGGCTACGGCTGGAGAAGCTATCATGGCACACCGTTTCTTAGAGTATCAACCATATAAAGGAGAAATTGCTGGACGAATTAACGGTTCATTAATTTCAATGGAAAATGGTAAAGCTATTCCTTATTCAATCAATAAATTACAAGATCGTGGTAAATTCTTTGTTGATCCAAATGAAGATGTTTACGAAGGACAAGTAATTGGTGAAAACTCAAGAGGTGATGATATGGTTGTGAATATCACAAAAACTAAACAGTTAACAAACTTCCGTTCTGCTGGTGCTGATGATAAAACAAGAATCGTTCCTGCAATCAAATTTACTTTAGAAGAAGCTTTAGAATATATTCAAAAAGATGAGTATGTTGAGGTTACTCCAAAATCATTGCGTTTACGTAAAATTTACTTAAATGAAAATGATAGAAAGCGTTTTAAAATAGCTTAATCATTTTTAGATATAAAAGAAAGCCACTCATTTGAGTGGCTTTTTTATTGCTATTTAGATTTGAAAATCAAATTAATAATTGCCAGAATAACAACTGCTCCAAAGGCTCCAGTAATAATTGAACCAATAAGTCCACCACCAAGGCTAACCCCAAATTTACCAAGAATCCAGGAACCAACAAAGCTTCCTAATACTCCAACAACAATGTTGCCAATTAATCCTAAACTACCTCCTTTGAAAACTTGACTGCCAAGCCAACCTGCAATAGCTCCAATAATTAATGTTACAATGATTTCCATAATTTAATTTTTAGGTTAAACGTTTTAATAAAAATACGTTTTTTCCTTCAAATAATTATGTTTGGTTTATTTGTAGTTTTAAAATTGTTTAATAAGATATTATTTAAAATTATAAAAGTCGCTCAAATGAAACTTTCCTTTTTTAATTATTTTTTGTTTGTATATCCTAATAAAAACTTAGCTTCTTAACTTCATATGTTTTTTTAAAACCATAAACATCTTCAATTGTTTCATTAATATATAGCGGATAAAATTTTTCTAAAATTCTACTTTCAAAGATTATGGGATGAATCATCGTATTTATTTCTGTTGTTCCCCAAATTTCCCAATAATGTAATTTGTCCTTGTAAGGTGACATTATAATATCATTTTCGTCATTTTTCTCCTTAAAAGTAATTAAAATTTTGTAGCAGGGATACCCAGAAAAATATCTTAATTCATTAGATTTTTTTTCAATTTTAATTATTTTGTAATTTGGATTTGAAAATTTAGTTTCATAAAACTCCTTATTCAAAATATAAGAATGAAAAATTTCTTCTTTATTTTTTTTGAAGAAATATTGTACGG
>CBFHBH010000038.1:0-11096 GCA_965653735.1 uncultured Flavobacterium sp.
TCTTTAAATCGATTCCTAAAACAGCATCAAGACTAATGGCTACATTTTTCATGTAGTTCATTTTGTCCATATCTAAAGATATTTTTGTTGTCGATTTTGTATCTAAATCCAAAACATCTGAAGCAAAATTTCCAGTCCCAGAATGGTTCAATTCACTTAATACCAATTTGATTTTAGAACGCTCATCATAATACTTGAATTTGAAATTTTCGATTTCATAATTCTGAATATTCATGGCAAAAGGTTTGCTTTCTTTCGTTTCTTCTTTTGGTTTGTCGTCTTTAATAGCAATGTCAAAATTTCCAACACCATCTTTAGCCTTTCCGTTTTTTACTGAAATCGCTTTTAAGGTCATTGGTTCATTTTCACCATTAAACAATTCGGCAACCGACATTTGTAGGTTCAGTTCTTCAAAAGCAACTAATGTATCACCAACAAAAGGAGCTTTGTTTATAATAACAAGTTTTTCAATTCCCACATTTGCATTGGGGAAGTTTTTAAATAAACTCAAACTGGCATCGTCAAAAGTTACTTTGGCATCAACATTCTCGTTGATACTTTGCTGAATTTTAGCCTTTATTTGATCTTTAAAAAAGATAGGAATTGCAGCTAAAGCAGCTATAGTAACTAACAGAAAAACGCCTATACCTATAAAAATTTTCTTTTTCATCGCTATTGAATTTATGTTTTAGAATTGGGTGTAAATAGATTATGTTTCTTACAAAAATAACATTTATGCTGTATTAAAGATGTAAAGTTTTCATAAAAAAATCCGTCCTAGAATGTAGAACGGATTTAAAAGTTGAATAGTATTTAGTTTAGTTGATATTTACTTCGAAAGGCATAATGGCTTGTACACCTTTTTTAGAATTTAAACTCTTGATGTTTTGAATCATTTGATAGTTTTCTTCTCCTAATTCTTCTTTTAAAAGTGTTTCAGTCGATTGGAAAAGGCCCAATGAACTAAAGAAACCATTACCTCCAAATAAGTAATCAATATCTTTTTCATATTCTGGATAATCTACTGTTACATAATCTTTCACGTTAACTAATGTTGCTGCATAAGCAATAGCATCATCCATTCCTCCAATTTTATCAACTAACCCTAATTTTAATGCATCTGTTCCGCTCCATACACGCCCTTGTGCAATAGCATCTACTTGTTCAAATGTCATTTTACGACCTGCTGCAACTCTACTTACAAACGTTTTATAGATACTTTCTACGCTTTCTTGTGTGAAGTTTTTAAAATCATTGTCGATTGGTTGAAATGGGTCATAACCACCTGCGTTTTTATGAGTTTCTACCATTTCAGATTTGAAACCATATTTTGAAGCAATCCCGTGTAAATTTGGTAACATTCCAAATACACCTATCGAACCTGTAATTGTCGATGATTCGGCAAAAATTTTATTTGCATTACATGAAATATAATAACCTCCAGAAGCGGCTAAATTACCCATAGAAACCACTACTGGCTTCACTTTTTTAGTCAATTCTACTTCTCTCCAAATCAAATCAGACGTTAAAGCGCTTCCACCAGGGCTGTCCACTCTTAAAACAATAGCTTTAATGTCGTCATCTTCACGAGCTTCTTCTAAAGCACGACGCATTGAGCCTTCGCCAATTTCATTTACATCACCTTCACCACTAGTAATTTCACCTTGAGCATAAATGATTGCAATTTTGTCCTTACTTGAAAAAGTTTCGTCTTCTACTACACTTTCAGCATAATCTAAAACCGAAATTTTATTGTAATCTTCCTTTTCGTCTTTTATGCCAATTACACTCTTGATATAATCGTGATATTTATCTTCATAAGCTACAACATCTACCAGTTTGTTTTCTAATGCTAATTGAGGAGTTCTGGCAGATAATTCAGATGCAATGCTGTTTAGTTTCTCAACAGGTATATTTCTTGATTTAGAAATGTCTTGTACAATTGAACTCCAAATAGAATTTAAAAAAGTTGTGATTTGCTCACGATTTTCTGAACTCATCGTGTTGGTTAAGAAAGGCTCAACAGCACTTTTATATTTTCCATGACGAATAACTTCCATCTTGATTCCAGATTTATCTTGGAAATCTTTCATGTATAAAATAGAACTTGAAAGGCCTTTAAAATCTACTTCTCCCACAGGATTTAAAAATACTTTTGAGGCAACCGAGTTTAAGTAGTATTCTTTTTGAGTCATTACATTACTGTAAGCTACTACAAATTTCCCTGATTTTTTAAATTTTTCTAATTCATCACGAAGTGCTTTTGTTTGAGCAACTCCAAGATTAAGCGGATTATTAAGTATAGAGATTCCTTCAATTTTGCTATCTTTTGCTGCAATTTCGATAGCTTTTATAACATCCGATAAACCTTCTTTTTCAGCTTTATCATTTAGGAAAGGCATGTCTTTATAATTAAATTTACCCCCATAATCATTGGTCACCTTTGCTAAATCCAACTCAATAACCGATTTCTCTTTAACCTTTATTTTTTCTTCACCTCCAAGTAATGCACCTAGTAGTATGATGAATAAAAAAAACGAAAAGAAAAAAACAAAAATACCTACCACTGTAGATAAAACATTCTTTAAAAAATTCATATCAAATTATCTTTTTTAACATTAGTACATTTTTCATCAAAAATGTTACACTAAAAATAGTTATTAACAGCTTGGTGAATGTGCTGTCATTCTACAATTCTTTTTAGTTAATTTGTGTCGATTATGAGCAAGCAGCAAAAGGTTGTGCTTTCGTTAGGAAGCAACATCGGAAATAGACTAGAAAACATCCAAAATTGCATCCAATTAATTCATGAGAATATTGGATTGGTTTTGCGTGTTTCTAAGTTATATGAAACACCTGCTTGGGGGTTTGAAAGTGATGATTTTTATAATTGCGCTTTAGTGGTTCATACTTCTTTCTCAGCGGAAAAGATTTTAAAAAAAATCGCTACTATTGAAAAAGAATTAGGACGTTTTCGAAAAAGAACAGATTTATACGAAGCTAGAGTTATAGATATTGATATCATAATGATCGAGGACTTGATTGTTCAAACAGAACATTTACAAGTGCCACATCCGCAAATGCAATTCAGGAAGTTCGTTCTTTTGCCTTTGTTAGATTTGAAGATCGATTACAATCATCCAGTTTTACATCAATCTATTGAACAGCTTTATAAAAGTTGTGAAGATCAGAGCGAATGTGAGCTTGTTGGGGATTTAATTTTGCCTACAAAAAAGTACAGCATTAATCTGCTTAATTATATTGCTATTGAAGGAAATATTGGTGCTGGTAAAACAACATTGGCTACCAGAATTTCTGAAGATTTTAATGCTAAATTGGTTTTAGAGCGATTTGCAGATAATCCTTTTTTGCCTAAATTTTACAAGGATCAAGGGCGTTATGCTTTTCCGTTGGAGATGTCTTTTTTAGCGGATCGCTATCAGCAATTAGCGGATGATTTATCTCAATTTGATTTGTTTAAAGACTTTGTAGTAGCCGATTATCATATTTTTAAATCATTGATTTTTGCCAAAGTAACTCTGCAGGAAGATGAGTTTAGATTGTACAAAACCTTGTTTAATATTATCTATAAAGAAATGCCTAAGCCTGATTTGTATGTGTACTTATACCAAAATACTGATAGACTTTTAAAGAATATTAAAAAAAGGGGTAGGAGTTACGAACAGGAAATCCCAGGTGAATATCTTGAGAAAATCAATCAAGGATATTTAGATTATATAAAAACTCAAACCGATTTGAATGTATTGGTTATAGATGTTTCTGAATTTGATTTTGTCAAAAAGCAAACAGATTACATTAAGGTTCTTGATGCAATTCAGGAGAAATTAGACGCTTAGACTGTTTTAAGTTTACAAAACAAATCCCAAATTACAATTCCAGTACTTACAGAAATGTTTAAGGAGTGTTTAGTTCCTAATTGAGGAATCTCAATTGCGCCATCACACATTTTTACTGCTTCTTGATTAACTCCAAATACTTCATTACCAAAAACTAATGCATATTTTTTGTTATTTTCAACCTCAAAGTTGTCCAGAAAAATAGCTCCTTCAACTTGTTCGATTGCAAACACGTCAATGTTTTGGGATTTTAAATCTTGGATAACTTCAAGTACATCTTTTTTGTATTCCCATGTTACAGTATCGGTTGCTCCAAGAGCAGTTTTGTTAATTTCTTTGTTGGGTGGAGTGGCAGTAATACCGCAGAGATATATTTTTTCGATTAAAAAAGCGTCACTAGTTCTAAATACAGATCCAATATTATGTAAACTTCTTATGTCATCAAGAACTACAATAATAGGAGTTTTTTTTGCTTCTTTAAATTCTTCTATCGATTTTCGGTCTAATTTGCTAATCTCAAATTTTCCTATACTGCAAAATTAAATAAAAAAAGCTCCCTTAAAAAGAGAGCTTTTATATTAAAAGTAATATTAATTAGCTTTTTTGAACGTCCATTGCTGGTTTAGCTGCTGGAGCATTTACAGTTCCTTTGATAGTTAAAACTTTTGAAGGGTTTACTGTAGCGTTAGAAGTAATAGTTACGTTTTTAGTGAACGCTCCAACTCTGTTAGTGTCATACTTAACACCAATAACAGCTTTTTGACCTGGCATGATTGGCTCTTTAGGGAAAGTTGGAACAGTACATCCGCATGATCCCACAGCATTACTAATGATTAATGGTTTGTTTCCATTGTTTGTTAAAACGAATTCACGTTTTCCATCAGCATTTTGTTCGATTGTTCCATAGTCAATAGTTTCGTTTTCAAAAACCATTCCTACTCCATCAACTGAAGGTAAAACTTCTTTTTTAGCTTTTTTAGCTTTTTTTTCAATTTTAGTTTTTGCAGCAACTTCTTGTGCAGTAGCATCAAATGTTCCAAATAATGCAACAGCTGCAACCATTAATAATATTTTTTTCATAATCTCTTTTTTTGTTAAGTAACAAATGTATAAATAATTTTAATTGACAATTAAGATTAACTCTAAAATTGTTGTTAAATATTTAAACAAATATTAGGCCAAAAATAATTAAATTCGTCGACCATATTTTAAATCAATTATTTTGTCAGCAAAAGAAAAAGCACCTAAGGAAACTCCCTTAATGAAGCAATATAACGAAATCAAAGCAAAGTATCCTGATGCTTGCTTGTTATTTCGTGTTGGAGATTTTTATGAAACGTTTGGGGAAGATGCAATTCGTGCTTCAAAAATTTTAGGAATTACTTTAACAAAGCGTGGTGCTGGAAGTGATTCGGAAACGGCATTAGCTGGTTTCCCACATCATTCTTTAAATACATATTTGCCTAAATTGGTACAAGCTGGGCTTCGCGTGGCGATTTGTGATCAATTAGAAGATCCTAAAATGACTAAAACTATTGTAAAGCGTGGAGTTACAGAGTTGGTTACTCCAGGTGTTTCTATGAATGATGAGGTTTTAGTTTCTAAATCGAATAATTTCTTGGCTTCGGTTTATTTTGGAAAAAAGCAATTGGGGGTCGCTTTTCTTGATGTTTCTACTGGTGAGTTTTTAACCTCTGAAGGGAACTCAGAATATGTAGACAAATTGCTTCAACATTATAAAAATCAGTTTAAGGAAAGTTTCGGAGAAGATTTTCATTCGTTTTTTCTGGAAGACTGGATTTACAAAGAAGATTACGCTTTAGAAACCCTGACAAAGCATTTTCAAACTAATTCTTTAAAAGGTTTTGGAATTGAAGAATTGGTTCATGGAATAATTGCCTCTGGAGCAATTTTGTATTATTTGTCAAAAACACAACATAACAAAATTCAGCATATAACTTCGATTCATCGCATAGCAGAAGATGCTTACGTATGGATGGATCGATTTACAATCCGAAACCTTGAATTATATCATAGCTATAACCCAAATGCAGTAACGCTTTTGGATGTTATTGATAAAACGCTTTCTCCAATGGGAGGAAGGTTATTAAAACGTTGGTTGGCACTTCCGCTAAAAGATATTAATAAAATTACCGGGCGTCATGAAGTGGTGGCTTATTTAAAAGATAATCAGGAAGTTTTACAGCAAATTCAGTATCAAATTAAACAAATTTCAGATTTGGAACGTTTGATTTCTAAAGTTGCTGCAGGACGAATTTCTCCAAGAGAAGTGATTTATCTTAAAGAATCTTTGGATGCGATTATCCCTATTAAAGAATTAGCGTTGAAAAGCCCACAAGAAGCAGTGAAAGTAATTGGTGATAGTTTGCATGCTTGTGATTTGCTTCGTGAAAAAATTGCTGCTACTTTAAATCAGGATGCTCCTGTAGCTATCAATAAAGGAAATGCAATTGCTTTTGGTGTAAATCCTGAGTTGGATGAATTGCGTACTATTTCTAATTCTGGGAAAGAATATCTAGAAGGAATTGAAAAGAGAGAATCCGAAGCAACGGGAATTCCATCATTAAAGATTTCCTTCAATAATGTTTTTGGTTATTATATAGAAGTAAGAAATACGCATAAAGATAAAGTGCCTTCAGAATGGATTCGTAAACAGACTTTGGTGAATGCAGAGCGTTACATCACTGAAGAATTGAAAGAATACGAAGCGAAAATCCTTGGTGCTGAAGAAAAAATCCATCAGTTGGAAACACAGTTATTTGAGCAACTAATTGCTTGGATTGCTACGTATATAAAACCAGTACAACATAATGCCAATTTAGTGGCTCAGTTAGATTGTTTGTCATCTTTTGCGCAACAAGCAATCGATCATAATTATGTTTGTCCAAAAATAAACGATTCGTTTGAATTGGATATCAAAAATGGACGCCATCCTGTAATTGAAAAGCAATTGCCTATTGGAGTGCCGTATATTGCGAATGATGTGTATTTAAACAGGGATTCTCAACAAATCATTATGATTACCGGACCTAATATGTCGGGTAAGTCGGCAATTTTGCGTCAAACGGCTTTAATTGTGTTATTAGCACAAATGGGAAGTTTTGTTCCGGCAGAAGCAGCAACTTTAGGCTTAGTAGATAAGATTTTTACTAGAGTAGGAGCGAGTGATAATATTTCGATGGGTGAATCTACATTTATGGTCGAGATGAATGAGACCGCTTCTATTTTGAATAATATCTCAGATAGAAGTTTAGTGTTGTTAGATGAAATTGGACGTGGGACTAGTACATATGATGGTGTTTCTATTGCTTGGGCGATTGCTGAGTTCTTGCATGAAAACCCTGCACAGCCAAAAACACTATTTGCAACGCATTATCATGAGTTAAATGAGATGACTGAGAGTTTACCTCGAATCCAGAATTACAATGTTTCTGTAAAAGAATTAAAAGATACAGTTTTATTTATCCGTAAACTTGAAAAAGGAGGTAGTGCACACAGTTTTGGTATTCATGTGGCTAAAATGGCTGGAATGCCTCAAACGGTGATTCAAAAAGCAGGTAAGATATTAAAGAAGTTAGAAAAAAATCATTCTGGAGAAGTTTTGAGTGGAGATAAGGTGCAAGATGATTTACAATTGAGTTTTTTTAATTTAGATGATCCTTTATTGGAAGAAATCAAAGAAGAAATTCAAAATTTAGACATTAATACACTTACACCTGTTGAAGCTTTGATGAAATTGAATGAAATTAAGCGAATGCTTTCAAAAAAATAAATTTGTAAAATATTACGATTCAATAGCTTAAAAAAAACATACAATTTTTTTTAAAAAAGTTCTTGCAGAAGTAAATTCTTGTTGTATATTTGCACTCGCAATACGGAACAAGTATGGCGAAGTTCTTTAAAAACGCAATGCGAAAATAGCTCAGTTGGTAGAGCGCAACCTTGCCAAGGTTGAGGTCGCGGGTTCGAACCCCGTTTTTCGCTCGACTACCAAGTTAAAATATATTTGCTCGAGTGGTGGAATTGGTAGACACGCTGGACTTAAAATCCAGTGAACATTTCGTTCGTGCGGGTTCAAGTCCCGCCTTGAGTACAAAAGCCTTAAACAATGTTTAAGGCTTTTTTGTTTTTACAACATTTCTATTTCTTATTCCGAATAAAATTTAATATTCTATTAGTTATTACAGCATTTGCTAAAGTTGTTGATATTTTGTGTTAGCAATGCTTTTAACGTTGCTCCTTTGCCTTTATATTTGCTGCATGGCTACCTTTGTAATAAGTAAACGATTAGACGAAAATTATAAATTCGAATTTGTATCCCGAAAAGGGAAAACAATATTGACGAGTGATAGTTATGAACTGCGTTTTGAGTGTGAAGAAGATATTGAAAAACTTAAAAAAGATTTAGACTCGGCCACAATAATGCGTTTTAAAACTTCTAGTGGCAAATTTTACTTCCGATTGATTGTTGATAAAAAAGAAATGGCTACAAGCCGTAAATATACCACACAATTATTGATGCAGAGGGGAATTGATGAAATGATGCGTTCTGCGGTTTCTGCAGAGGTATTAGACTTTGCTTCAAATGATTTTGTATTCCCTGAAATAGTATTCCAAGATTAAAAATGAGAAGTGTTTAAAAAAGAAAAGCCCCGCATTGCGGAGCCTTAGCTAAAAATATTAGAGATTATCTAATTATTTTTTTACTTCTTCTTTAGCAGGTGCAGCAGCAGCGTCAGCAGCAGGAGCAGCCTCAGTAGCAGTAGCAGCAGCTGAATCAACAGCAACAGCAGCAGTATCTACAGTTTCAGCAGCAGCTTCAACAGCCTCTTCCATTACTGGAGCTTCAGTAGCTTCAGCAGCAGCTTGATCTTTACAAGAAACTAATACAGCAGCAACGAATGCTAAGCTTAAAACAACTTTTTTCATCTTACTTAATTATAAAAGGTTAATTATTAATTCGTGGCAAAGATATAAATTTTTTAATATGAAATATTTTTTTTCAAAAATTTTTTCAAAAAATCAAACTTCACCGTTGCAAGATAATTCTCAAATTACGTGCCAAAAAAATAGAGCAATTATTGTGAAAGATAATTGCTCTAAATTGTTTATTTGTAAGTGATTTTTATTTCTTCTTTGCTGGAGTTTGTTTTACAATTTTTAACTCGTCTATTATGTTTTTAGCACCAGCATATTTATCAATGATGAAAAGTATATAGCGGGCATCTACCATAATATTTCTACAAATTTCTGGGCTATAATAAATGTCGCTCATTGTACCTTCCCAAACACGGTCAAAATTACAACCAATTAGATTTCCGTTAGCATCTAATGCCGGTGAACCTGAATTACCTCCAGTTGTGTGGTTTGTAGCAATGAAGGCTACAGGGACTTTTCCGTTTTTATCAGCATATTGTCCATAATCTTTGTTGTTATATAACTCGATTAATTTTTTAGGAACGTCAAATTCGTAATCACCAGGAACATATTTTTCCATTACACCATCTAAATACGTCATTGAAGAATAAGTAACTGCATCTGAAGGTTTGTAACCTTTCACTTTTCCATAAGTTACACGAAGTGTACTGTTGGCATCAGGGAAAATACGAGCCGATTTTGGACTTAATTCCATAATCGCTTTCATATAAGTACGCTGTGAAGCAATGTTCTTTAAATTTATTTCGTTGAATTTAGGAAGAACATTTTTTTCATAGGCTTCTGCAATTGATTTTGCCAAAGTATAACCCTTATCTTGATTAATTTTTTCAATTACAGATTTAGCATCTCCGTTCATTAAATCTTTCAAACCTTCATATGAAGTCAATTTTGTGTTTTTATAAATATCTGAAGCCAATTCAACAGAATTGATATTGCTTAATGAATTAGGTAAAAACTGTTTAGGAGATTTTGTGGTGTACAAATTAATTACTTGTTCGAAAATAGCCTTGTCTACAATAGGATTGAATTCTTTGTAGAAACCTTCGAAAGCATTTACGAGATTGGTTTTTCTGTCATTGAAAGCTTGTTCTCCTTTAGTGTTGTAAACTTGTTCTAACTGATATAATTTGTATCCAAAATTTAATAAATCCATGTTAGAATTACGCAAGAAAATTTCGCTTGCATATTCACGAGCTAAAGCATAAGGGGTAATAACTTCATAATTTGTTTTGAAATCTGCTAATAAGTTTCCGTATTCAGCTTGTTTTCCAGCCTTAGTAATTTTATCTGTAAATTCTTTTTCAAATTTTTGCTTAACAGCTACTGCATTCGATTTTTTTAGACCTTTAACTTCACCAATCCATTTTTTCCAGTAATTAGCCGTACTTGCATATTTTGCGGCGTATTGAATTTTGATAGCTTGGTCTTTGCGCATAAAACCGTCTTGAACTTTTAATGCAACATCACGAATTTCAATTCTTGCTGGATCAATTGTAGTCATAATTTGATCTACAGCATAAGAAGGTAGGTATTCCTGTGTTCTTCCGGGATAACCCATCACCATGGTGAAATCATTTTCTTGAATTCCTTTTATAGAAATAGGGAATATTCAGCAGGACGACCATTTTTATCGGCATAAACTCTAAATAATGAAAAATCTCCTGTGTGTCTAGGCCATACCCAGTTGTCTGTATCTGATCCGAATTTTCCAATTGAGCTTGGTGGTGCACCCACTAAACGGATATCTTTAAAGTTTTCAACTACAAATAAAAGGTATTGATTTCCATCATAAAATGTTTTGATTTGATTTTCCTGCCAAGATTCTTTAGGTAATGTTTTTTGTAAAGAGGCAATGTTTTCTTGAATTTTTTTTTGTTTGTCAGCTTCAGTAGCGATTGAAGTAAGGTTTTCCAAAACTTTTGTAGTAACATCTTCAATACGAACAATGAAAGTTACATACAAATCTTTGTTTGGTAACTCTTCGTCCATCTTATAAGCCCAAAAACCATTTGTTAAATAGTCGTGCTCTAAAGATGATTGATTTTGTATAGCATCAAACCCACAATGGTGATTAGTTAGTAAAAGTCCTTTTGAAGAAATCATTTCAGCAGTACAACCTCCGTTAAATTGAGGAACAGCATCTTTTAAGCTTGATTTGTTTGCCGAATAAATATCTTCGGCAGTGATTTTCATGCCTAAATTTTTCATTTCTGTTTCGTTCATTCCTTTTAAAAGTGAAGGAATCCACATTCCGCCTTGTTGGGCAAACAATGGGGTAAC
>CBFHBH010000039.1:0-11029 GCA_965653735.1 uncultured Flavobacterium sp.
ATTGGCTTTACAATTCGCAAATGAAGGACATCAGGTATTAGCAATTTCTAGAAAAACACCTCAAGAATTAATTGAGAATAAAAACATCACTTGTCTATCAATTGATTTGTCAATTGAAGAAGATTTACAACAAGTTGAAAAATTTATTGATGCTACATGGAAGAAAGTGGATGTGATTATTCATAATGCAGGAAGTTTACTTCATAAACCATTCGAACAAATTTCGACTAAAGAATTTGAAGATATTTATAAGGTGAATGTTTTTGGTGTTGCAGCTTTAACTCGTATTTGTGTTCCATATTTGCAAAAAGGAAGTCATGTGATTACTATAAGTTCGATGGGCGGAATTCAAGGAAGTATGAAGTTTCCTGGATTGGCAGCATATAGCTCAAGTAAAGGTGCTGTGATTACTTTATCAGAATTGTTGGCAGAAGAATATAAAGAAAGAGGAATTGCCTTTAATGTTTTGGCATTGGGAGCTGTTCAAACGGAAATGTTACAAGAAGCTTTTCCTGGTTATCAAGCGCCAATTTCGGCTAAAGAAATGGCTGATTATATTTTTAATTTTGCTTTGACAGGAAATAAATATTATAATGGGAAAGTGCTTCAGGTTTCTTCAACGACACCTTAGCTAATTATGAATTATAAATGTTTAATTATGAATGAAAACTTGAAAAATGAGTAATGTAATTAAAGATAAAAGTTTTTTATTAGCGATTAAAGGAGTGGAGTTTTATAAAAAAATCACAGAATCTAAACGTGAATATATATTATCAAAGCAATTTGTTCGTTCAATTACATCTGTTGGTGCAAACATACGCGAAGCAGTAAATGGACAGACAAAGCCTGATTTTATTCATAAATTATCCATTGCTCAAAAGGAATGTGATGAATCTATGTATTGGTTAGAACTTTTGCAAGCTTCAGATTATATTTCGAAAGATGAATTCTTAGAGATTTATAATGATTGTGAGGAAGTCTTGAAAATCACTAAAAGTATTATCATCACTTCGAAAAACAATATTAAAAATTCATAATTATGAATTCATAATTAAATGGACGTTTTATATAAATATATCCCTGAACATGCAGTTCCAATGTGTTTTGAATTAATCAAAGCAAATAATGTGCATCTTAAAATTGTAAACGAGCGTATAACAAGACACGGAGATTATCGTCGTGATACAAATGGTTCACATATTATTACAGTAAATTTTTCGCAAAATAAATATCGATTTCTTATAACGCTAATTCATGAAATTGCACATTTGGTTGCTTTTGAAAAATATGGACGACGTATAAAACCACATGGAGATGAGTGGAAAATGACTTTTCAGCGATTAATGGTTCCTTTTATTAGACCCGAAATTTTTCCGAATAACTTGTTACCACTTATTGCTAGACATTTTAGAAATCCAAAAGCAACTAGTGATACTGATACGACTTTGGCTTTAGCATTGAAACAATTTGATCCCATAAATGATAAAAATTATGTTTTCGAAATTCCATACGGAAGTACATTCAGAATTCACAATGGAAAGGTCTTTAAAAAAGTGGCGCTGAGAACAAAACGTATAGAATGTTTAGAAATAGCGACAGGAAAAGTATATTTGTTTAACCCAAATGCTGAAGTTGAGCTGTTGAGTTAAAGTTTATCTTTGTACCTTTGCAGGCTTGTTACTTTGTAACTCAAATATTATGAATAAAAATTATTATGCAATATTAATGGCCGGAGGAGTTGGTTCTCGCTTTTGGCCTGTGAGTACTACAGAATTTCCTAAACAGTTCCACGATATGTTGGGATCAGGGGAAACACTTATTCAGAAAACTTTTTCTAGGTTATCTAAACTTATTCCAACCGAAAATATTTTAGTATTAACGAATGAGAAATACAATGACTTGGTTCTTGAACAATTGCCTCAGGTAAAACAAGAACAAGTTTTATTGGAACCAGCTATGCGTAACACGGCACCATGTATTTTATATGCTTCGTTAAAAATAAAAAAGCAAAATCCAGATGCGGTAATGGTGGTAGCGCCAAGTGATCATTGGATTGAGGATGAAAATGCTTTTACAAGTGATTTGCAGCAATGTTTCGATTTTTGCCAAAGCGAAAATGCATTAATGACTTTGGGTATTCAACCAACATTTCCTAATACAGGTTTTGGATATATTGAATATGATAAAACAGATTCTAATGCTGTAAAAAAAGTAAAACAGTTTAGAGAAAAACCAGATTATGAAACGGCTAAGTCGTTCTTGGAAAGTGGTAACTTTCTTTGGAATGGAGGAATTTTTATTTGGAGTGTAAAATCTATTGTTGAGGCTTTTGAAAAATTCCAACCTCAAATGAACACTTTGTTCTTAAAAGGATGGAATGATTTTAATACAAGTTCAGAAAAACAATTTATTGAAGATAATTATTCGTCTGCAGAAAATATTTCGATTGACTATGCTGTGATGGAAAATGCAAGCAATGTATATGTTCTTCCAGCAACTTTCGATTGGAATGATTTAGGTACTTGGGGCTCTTTACATGAAAAATTAGATAAGGATCATAATAATAACGCTGTTGTTAATGCTAAAGTAGTATTAGAAAATGCATCAAACAATATTGTGCGTTCTGATGCCGATAAGTTAATTATCATTGACGGTTTGCACGATTATATTATAGTAGATAGAGAAGGCATACTTTTAATTTATCCAAAAAACAAGGAACAGGAAATAAAAAGAATTACTGCAATTGTAAATGATTTAAAATAACATCTTTGATGAATTCATGAGAAAAAAATTAATTATTTTTCTTTTAACATTTTTTAATCTGTCTTTTGGGCAGTCATCAAATTTTACTTTAAACTTAACAGCGGTTAACGAAACTTGTCCAGGAAATGGAAGACTAAATTTTACTGTTTCAAATACTACTCCTAGTGGGGTAGTTATATTTACCGTTTACAAATTACCTGATCTAACAACTCCTATAGTTACTACGCAAGCAAATACTTTTACAGGATTGGTGGCTGCAAATTATAGGGTTGTAGCGACTGAATCATTACCAAATGGTACATCAAACATAAGGCAAAAGGATATTGTTATTCTTGATATGATTGCGCAAATGCAATTAGATTTTCAATCAGAAAACCAAACCTGTGTTCATTTGGGATCAATAAGTGTTACTACAATTTCAGGATACCCAGTTTCTTATGAAATTATTTCTGGGCCATTGACCTTTACTCCACAAACTTCAAATGTTTTTACAGGATTGGTAGCTGGAACGTATGTTGTAAAGGTTATTGATAGATGTGGAGAATTTATCACACAAAATATAGTAATTGAAAATTTAAATAACGTTATAACTTTTGGGCAAAGCGCATTGAATCCCATTGATTGTAATCTGTTAAGTCAAAATGTTGTAATTACCACTCAAGTTGGAATTTATTACCCCATAACTGTTCAGTATACTGTTTATGAACCAAGCGGGAATGTAACAGTGTCAACTCAGGTTATAAATTCAGGTGACCCCAACTCATTGTTGTTAACTGGTACTATTCCTTTTATATATGGCCAAACATATAGTTATCAAATAGCTGTCACAGACTCATGTGGTAATACATATAATAGCGGATTGACAAGTGTAAATGCTTTAATGGAAGTTTCAGTAGGAGTTGGTTTGGTTAACTGTAATTCAAAAAAAATTCAGCTCAATATAAAAAATGGAATTGCTCCTTTTACAGTCATTTTTTTAAGTAGTCCGCCAGGTTTTAATCCAAATACATATAATAGTTTACATCCAAATTTTAGTACCAGTATTATAGCATATAATAATCTTTCAGTTCCATTACCTGCGGGAAATTACAATGTACAGGTCACAGATTCTTGTGGGAGGACAGATAATGAGAGCTTTATAGTAGATAATGTGGTTTTGGTTCCAAATATTGTTGTATCGCAATTAAATGGTTGTTCAGAAGGATTTTCTTCTTTTTCAATAGGTACAAATAATGCATTGTTTGATATTGTTACAGCCGAAATGGTTTCTGCTCCTTCTACTTATCCCGTTACACTTCCTTTAAATTTGAATGCAAATATTTATCTTGGAAGTGTTTTTTTGTCAGATTTGCCTTCTGGTGCATATAATTTAAGACTTACTGATAATTGTGGAATCACTCATAATGTTACTGTTCAAGCAAATGGCTATCATACAAACTTTAATAATGTTAATGTTATTGAGGACTGTTCGTCTTTTAAAATAGATTTACAAAATTCGTCAAATATACCAGCTGGATTAGTCACATTTTGGCTTCAAAAATTTAACCCTGTAACAAATCAATGGGTTCATCCAATAACAGGAACATCTGGTGGAGCAGGTATAAATTCTTTGAATGCATTGAATTTAACCAATTTTACTATTAGTAATTCTATTTCCTCTGTTGGGAAATTCAGAGTTGTAAAAATGTTCTTTTCTTATAAACTCCCTACATCATCGGATCCTAGTACAACAAATTATTGTATTGAAGAAATTAAAAATTTCGAATCTAATTTAGAGCCAAGAATTAAAGATATTTATAGCTTTTCATGTAGTAATAATTCGTATCAGGTTATTGTCGAAGCAGAAGGAGTAGGGCCTTTAACATATGAAATAATTACAAAAGATGGATTGCCTTTCTATGTAAATAATCTTAATTCAAGTGTGTTTAATAGTTTAGCTGCTGGAGTTTATAGTTTTAAGGTTACTGATAGTTGTGGAAATAGTAAGAGTAGATTGTTTGAAGTAAGTGGGAATGTTATTTTGCCTATAATGGCAACACCTTTTTGCAACGGGAGTATAGGTAATTTAAGCGTTCCTTATTTTTCCTATTTACAATATGAGTGGTGGAAAGACAATAATACTTCAGTAATACTTAGTAATTCAAATAGCTTAACATTTAGTCCGTTTAACTTTAATACTCACTCAGGTGTTTATCATGTAAGGATAACAAACCCAGGTAACCCTAATACTTGTATTAATCTCGTTTTAGATTATACAATTCAGAGTTCTTTAGGTAATCCTAATGCAGGGAATGATTCTGAAATTACAATATGTGGTACTCACGGTATTATTAATTTGAATTCACTTCTTTCAGCGAATCATGACTTGAACGGAATTTGGAGTGAAACTAGTAATAGTGGTATCCCTTTGATAAATGGTTCTTGGGATTCAACTAATTTGTCTGCTGGCACATATTTGTTTCAATATAGTGTTGATGGATTGTGCGACATTGATGATGTTGCTGTGATAAAAATCAATTTAAAGAATCAGCCTCAAAGCCCCAATGCTTTTTTTGATAGTCAGGTATGTATTTATGGTGATTTGCATTTGTATGCTTCAACTGTATTTGGTGCAACTTATGTTTGGACAGGACCTAACGGGTTTTTATCGAATGAGCAGAATCCGGTCATTTCAAATGTAACATCGCTAATGCAAGGAGTGTATACAGTGAAAGCAATTTTGGATGGATGTGAATCAGAGCCTTCATCAGTTCAGGTAGAGGTTAATGATTTACCAGATTTTCAGTTAAAAACATGGTGTGATACTAATAAACAAATTAAAGTTGATTTTACAAACCAAACAGTTAATCCTGATTTATTTGAGTATGAATGGGTTTATCCTGATGGGAATGTATATTATGGTAATCAAAACATTGAAATAAGCAGTGGTGAAACTGGTAATTATACGGTTTCTGTAACTAATTTTAATGGTTGTAAAACTGTAAAGTCTCTTTTAATAGATTGTACTTTATGTAACATACCTAAAGGAGTTTCTGCTAATGGGGATGGAGATAATGATAATTTTGATCTAAGTTGTATTGATGAAATTAAGAATGTGAAAATATATAATCGTTATGGAATTCTCATTTTTGAAAAAGATAATTATGTAAATGAATGGGGAGGAAATGATAAAAAAGGTCACTTACTACCAACAGGAACTTATTATTATCTAATATCATTCAATGATAATAATTTTAAATCAGGTTGGGTATATCTTAACTATTAATAAAAAAGGAGTCATTTTTTGACTCCTTTTTTATAATATCTTAGTTAAATTAAATTCCTTCTTTCAATACCGCTTCTCGTACTTTTTTGAATAGTTCAGATGAATATACAAAGTCAGTAACTGCTTCGTTATCGGTTTTAAAGATTTGAGTTTTATCTCCTTCCCAAGCTTTTAATCCATTTTTCAAGAAAACAATCTTATCTCCAATCTCCATTACTGAGTTCATATCATGTGTGTTAATAACGGTAGTAATGTTATATTCTTTTGTGATTTCCTGAATTAAGTTGTCAATTACAATAGCCGTTTTAGGATCTAGTCCTGAGTTAGGTTCATCACAAAATAAATATTTCGGATTGTTTACAATCGCTCTGGCAATCGCCACACGCTTTTGCATACCTCCTGAAATTTCAGAAGGTTTTTTATGATGTGCGTCAATTAAGTTTACTCTCTCAATAACAAAATCGACGCGCTCTTTAATTTCGTTTTTTGTTTTATTTGAGAACATTTTTAGTGGGAATCCTATATTTTCTTCTACAGTCATCGAATCAAATAAAGCACTTCCTTGGAAAACCATCCCAATTTCGGTTCTCAATTCACGTCGTTCATCATCAGACATTTCAGAATATATACGGCCATCAAAAGCAATGGTACCACTATCAACATGATGAATTCCTAATAACGATTTTAGAAAAACGGTTTTTCCTGAGCCTGATTGTCCAATAATTAAATTTGTCTTACCAGCTTCTAATGTAGTTGAGATTCCTTTTAGCACCATTTGATCACCAAATGATTTTTTTATGTCTTTAACTTCAATCATAATTAATTGGTTAAAAGAAGTTGAGTTAGAATATAATTAGTCAGAATAATAACTACTGAAGTCCATACAAAGGAAACGGTACTCGCTTTACCAACTTCAAGAGCACCACCTTTCATGTAGTAACCATGAAACGATGGAATTGTTGCTAATAAAAAGGCAAAAACACAGGTTTTTATAAAGGCATAGGTTACATGAAACGGAATAAATTCGGTTTGAATACCATTAATAAATTCATCTGCGGTAGCAAAACCACCATAAACAGCTGCTAGCCATCCTCCAAAAACACCTAAAAACATACTTAATCCAATAACAAAAGGATAAAGCATAAGCGCGATAAGTTTTGGAAAAACTAAGTAGTTCAGTGAGTTTACACCCATAACTTCTAAAGCATCAATTTGTTCAGTTACACGCATTGTTCCAATACTCGATGTAATAAAAGAGCCCATTTTACCTGCCATAATGATGGAGATAAATGTTGGGGCAAATTCTAAAATTACTGATTGTCGTGTGGCAAATCCAATTAAATATTTAGGGATTAACGGATTGGTTAAGTTTAGCGCAGTTTGGATAGAAACTACTCCACCCACGAAGAAAGAAATGAACGATACAATTCCTAACGAATCTATTATTAAATCATCAATCTCTTTAAATATTAGGTTTCGCATTACTGACCATTTGGTTGGCTTCTTGAAGATCTCTTGTAACATCAAGAAATATCTTCCTATTTGCGATAAGTAACGGATTAACATCATAGGCTAAAAATATGTGCTAAAATAGTTATAAGTTATAAGTTATGAGTTATAAGTTATGAGTTTTTTGAATTCGAATGAACAAATTAACCAATCAATTTTTCCTTCATTTTTTTCCAGCGATAAGCTTTTACAAATTTTGCTTGTTCCTGAGTTACCAACATTGTTTTGTTTTCGGCTTTGGCTTTCCTGAATCCTTTAATGTAGTCGATGAATAATAGAGGTTTACCTTTTCGCATTGCTAATTTTAAAGAAGCTACAGCGGTGATGAAAAACCCGTAACCTAGAGTGTAAAACGCTTCGCCTTGTTTGTATCGAGAAGCTTGATTGTAGTTGGCTCCTGTAGGTTTTAAATGTTTGACTTTTAGCGATTCGTCAGTAACTATTTTCCAATTGTAAAATTTGCAAAGTAATTCATCAACGGTATCCCAACCCATAGCAGGTTTCAATCCGCCAATTTGCTTGAAAGTTTCCTTGCGGTATGCTTTAAAAGCACCACGAATATGATCTTTATCTGTTAAATTTTCTAAAATCCATTCGCCATTTTTTTCAATGTAGGCAAATCCACCAGCCATGCCAATCTTGCCATCACTTTTGAAGTGATTGATAATAGTTTCAAAATAGTTATTAGGAAAAATTAAATCAGAATCACCTTTCACCATGATGTCATAATCATCATCAAGAGTGTCTAGTCCTGTTTGAAAAGCCTGAATGACTTTACTTCCTGGTAAGTGTATTGCATCCGATTTTTTTTCAACTAACGAAATCCAAGGATGTTTTTGAGTAAATTCATGAACTATTTCTGCGGTTTTATCGCTAGAATTATCGTTTACCACCACAGCTTTTTTTGGTAAAACAGTTTGATTTACTAACGATTCTAAAGTTAAGCCAATAAATTTTTCTTCGTTGTGAGCGGGTATGACGATGTAATAGTCCATTTTGTGTTAGATTTTCGTTAGCTCGAGTGCTCTGAACTTGTTCAGAAAGTATCGATAGCCAACATTTACGATTAAAAACTAGTTCTCGATACTTTTGTTGTACAAAAACTCGAACTGACGTTTTTAATTTCCAATTAATGTACAAATATCTTTATTTTTGTGTGAATAGAAAAACAATGAAGAAAATCGCTTTTGTCGAAATGGAAACCCATTCAGCTTTGCTGGAACAATGGTATTTGTTGGTGAAAGAAATGACAGCAATCGATTTTCATTTTTTTGTTAGTGCTAAAGTCAAAAAAAAACTTTCTGCTATTCCAGAAAAATACATCACTCAAATCAATAAAATTTCTGATGCTCCTTTTTCAGATTTTAGTGCTGTTGTAGTAAATACGCTCCATAGAAATTTTCAAGAATATAAGAATCTGTTTAAATCAAAACCGGTTTTGTGTTTGGTGCACAACCTGAATTTTAGTTTGTTTTTAAAATCGATTTGTTTACCAAATGTTTTTAGTGAAAAGCAAAGATTGACCTACTTCTTAAAACTATACCTAAAAGAAAAAATAGCCTCAAGAAGAAAAGTTTTGCATGATGCAAAAGCTTTCGGAGTTATTTCGGCTTCGGCATTGCAGACAATAAAAGAAGAAGGAAGATTTGGAGAAAAGAGCCAGCTCATTCAAATGAACTATTGCAGGAATTTTGAATTTACTGTTTCTGACGAAATTCAAATTGTGATGCCAGGGAATGTGTCAAGAAAGCGAAAAGACATCGATTTAATTTTTCGAATAATTGAAAAACTCGAGCCAACTTCTAAACTACATTTTGTTTTTTTAGGAAAACCCGAAAATGAAAAAGTACTCAATCAATTAGAAGCATTGAAACTAAAATGTAATTCAAATATTTCGATTACATATTATCATCGATTTATTCCTTGGGAAGAGTATAGTAGTGTCATCGCAAAGTCACATTTATTGTTATGCCCTGTTAAAAATAAGACCTCGTTTTATTGGGTGGATGAGGTGTATGGTAAAACCAAAGTGAGTGGGGCAGAAGCCGATTGTATTTACAATGGTAAAATTGGAATTTTTCCATCGTCTTACCCAAAAATGGACTGGTACAATTGGAGTTATGATAATGAATCTGATTTACTGCAAATTTTGCAAAATATAACTACCGAAAATCTTAAAAAGGAATATGAAAAGCTACAACCTTTTGCAGAAAAATATACCTTTGAAAAAGTGAAAAATGAGTTGGAAAAGCAGTTATTGGGTTTATAAATCAATTAAGGAATTCTAAAGAATGCAAGTAATTAAAGATTTGTTTAAAAAGGAGAGCAAAGAAGAAATTCAAGAAACTATAAAGTTATCACAATTAACGGTTCATAAATTAGATTGGCTTGAATACTTGACAATGGGTCTTGCTATATGGTTTTTTTTCTACCCAAAACCATATATTCTCTTATTTAGTGTTCTTCTTGTTATTCCAATTTTTGGGATAATTTTAAATGGAATTCACAAGCCTAGTTTTGCTTCATTAGTAGACATAAGTCTAGACAAAAAAGAAAATTTGAAATATGATGTTGCTGATTTTATCGATGTTGCAGCTTGGGTAATTTTAATAAGAGTAATAATAGACTTTAATTTTGAAAATTATTATAGTTTAATCATACCTGCAATTATTTCATTGACAATAGTATTTTCATTGCTATTTGCCACACACAAAAAAATAGAAAAATCCAATAGAAATAAAGTTTGGATTTATACATCTGTAATTTTTAATGTGAGTATTTATAGTATAGCAGCAACCTATGGAATGAATTGTACATATGATTCTTCAAATCCAAAAGTTTATCAAACAAAAATTTTAGACAAAACAATAGAAACAGGTAGAAAAGGTAAAAAAACTTATTATATTGAAATAGCTCCTTGGGGTCATCACTATGATAAAGAAGAATTAAGCGTATCTCGAACGGAATATGATAATTATTCTATCGGAGAAACTGTAGAGGTTGATTTGAAAGAAGGTTTTTTAGGAATACCTTGGTTTTATGTAGAAAAGTCTAAAAACAGTTATTAAATTATGAAATTTCTAATCAAATTAGCCTACATTTATTGGCCATCATTATACAAAAAACGTTATTATAAAACCTTAGGTTCTTTGTCTACTGGTGATTATAAATGCGAACCCGAGTTGTTATTGATTCATCAATTGCTGAAAAACGATTCAGTATTTGTAGATATTGGAACCAATAAAGGCATTTATTTATATCAAGCCGAAAAAGTAATTAAATCAGGGAAAATTTTCGGATTTGAACCTAATAGTAGTTTAGTGAACTATATAAAACCGCTTTTCCCAAAAGTGAAATTATTCCCATTGGCAGTTTCTTCGAGTACAGGAACTTCTGTGTTGCATATTCCTAAAAATGGAAACGGGCTGCAAGATACTCGTGCTTCTTTAGAAGATATGGGAGATGCCGTAGAGAAAGTAGAAATTCAAACCA
>CBFHBH010000040.1:0-10894 GCA_965653735.1 uncultured Flavobacterium sp.
TTACTTACAAGTTCATCTGCAAATTTTACTAATTGAGTACCTCTTCCTGACCATCCATGTACTAAAAGAACTTTTTTAGGGCTATCACCATAATGGTAAACTATAATACTTTTATTAATTTTTGGAATAAAAACTTTTTCTTTTATAGCATTTTTATCCATTTCAAATTCTCGTTTGGGCGTCTTATGTTTTATTGGTGTTGTAAATATTTTGGCTCCAACTTTAGTAACTAAATCTTTAGAAAAAAATTCAATAATCTTTACAGTATAAATGATAGTTTTAGGAACATGAATTCCTTCTTTTTTTTTGGTTTTCAAAATTATTGTATTAAAATGCTATGCAATTTAGCTTTTTTTTGCGTTTTGGTATAAACTTTGTTTCATAAAATAATCATAAAAATGTTTTAGTTATCGCTTAAGGTTTCTAAAAAATGAATTAATTTTACTACAATAAAATAAACAAGTATGAAGACAAAATTGATAGTTGCAGCAATAGGATTTGCAGCATTAACTTACTCGTGTGCAACAAATCCTTTTACAGGAAAAAGTACAATGGCATTAGTTCCTGACAGTGAGATATTTCCGTCTGCATTTCAGCAGTATAATCAATTTTTATCAGAAAATAAAGTAATTAAAGGGACTAAAGATGCTCAAAGAGTTGAGGCAGTAGGTATGAAAATTAAAACTGCAGCAGAAAGATGGTTAACTGCAAATGGAAAACCAACGTATCTAAAAGATTACAAATGGGAGTATAATTTAGTTGATAGTAAAGAAGTAAATGCTTGGTGTATGCCAGGAGGAAAAATAGTTTTTTACACAGGTATTTTGCCAATTACCAAAGATGATGCTGGTATGGCAGCTGTTATGGGACACGAAGTTGCTCATGCACTTGCGAATCATGGGCAGCAACGTATGAGTGCAGGGTTGCTTCAACAAGCTGGTGCTGTAGGAGTTGCTGTTGCTACACAGGGTAAATCTGCTGAAAGTCAACAATTATGGATGCAAGCCTATGGAGTGGGAAGTCAAGTAGGAGGAATGTTGCCTTTTAGTCGTAGTCATGAAAGTGAAGCAGATATGATAGGTTTAACATTGATGGCTATTGCAGGTTATAATCCAGAAAATGCAGTTTTTGTTTGGGAAAGAATGTCGGCTCAAGCAGGAGGACAGGCTCCTCCAGAATTTTTAAGTACACACCCAAGCAATCAAACACGTATCAACGAATTAAAAAAGCTATTGCCTGAGGCTAAAGCAGAGGCAGCTAAATTTGGAGTTGTTTTTAAGTAAGAAGATTGTTTTTAAATAAAATAATAGTATTTTCGAACCACGCTTTATGGCGTGGTTTTTTTATTTTAAAATTTAAATTATGCCACAACTTCAAAAAGGAGATAAAAAATTATTAAATGCTTGGGCTTTTTATGACTGGGCAAATTCAGTATATAGCTTAGTAATTGCTTCGGCGATTTTTCCAATATTCTATAATGCATTATTCAAAATAAGAGGTAATAATTATGTAGATGTATATGGTTATCATTTTAAAGATACAGCAATGATAACTTTTGTTACTGCTCTTGCTTTTCTAATCGTTGCTTTTATTTCTCCAATCCTTTCCGGTATTGCTGATTATGTTGGAAATAAGAAATCCTTCCTTCGTTTCTTTTGTTATATGGGAGGAATTTCTTGTATAGGATTGTATTGGTTTAATGTTGAAAATTTCTTTATTAGTTATACAGTTTATTTATTTGGGTTGATTGGATTTTGGGCAAGTTTAGTGTTTTATAACTCATATCTTCCAGATATTGCTTTTCCTGAACAGCAAGACAAAGTAAGTGCTAAAGGATTTTCGATGGGATATATTGGAAGTACAATCTTGCTTATTATAAATCTTGCCATGGTGATGCTTGTACCTGATGAAGAAAAAATGAAAATGATGAGATATTCATTTTTAATGGTAGGAATATGGTGGATAGGTTTTAGTCATATTACGTATTACTATCTCCCTAAAGGAGTTTCAACAGGTCACAAAGTGACTAGAGCAGTTATTTTAGATGGTTTTAAAGAGTTAAGATTAGTTTGGAAAGATGTTAAAAAGAATATTGTTTTAAAAAGATATTTAGCCAGCTATTTTGTCTTTATAATGGCTGTCCAAACTGTTATGTTAGTAGCAACTTATTTTGGAGCTGAAGAAATTGCTTGGGATTCTGAAAGTCAGGCAACAACTGGTTTAATAATAAGTATATTGCTTATACAGTTGGTTGCAGTTGTAGGAGCTTTTTTTACATCAAGAGCTTCAGGTAAGTTTGGAAACATTAATGTATTGATTTTTTTAAATGCTTTTTGGGCAGTTTTGTGTTGCTTTGCTTATTTTGTTGAAACTCCCAATGAATTTTATGCTACTGCAGGTTTTGTAGGTTTAGTTATGGGAGGAATTCAGTCAATTGCTCGTTCAACATATTCGAAATTCTTACCAGAAACCACAGATACAGCTTCTTATTTTAGTTTTTATGATGTTACTGAAAAAGTAGCAATCGTAATTGGTATGTCAGTATATGGAATAATAGATCAAGTGACAGGATCTATGAGAAATTCAATTGTTTTTTTAGGAATTTTCTTTGTTATAGGACTTGTTCTATTATTAAGGGTTCCTAACAAAAAGTCATAAAAAATTATATATTTGCAAAAATTTAAACTCAAAATCATGAACTTAACAAAAAGAATATTTCAGTTTACCGCTTTAGTAGCCTTTTTTTCTTTGGCTTCTTGCTCGACTGATATTGAACCTTATGAAGGAGGAATTCCTCCCTCTGCTAATCCAACAGTTTCTTCACAATTTAAAGTAGATTTTGACGGACAAACATTTACAGCAAATGAAGTTGTAGCTATAAAAAGTATACAAACTACTCCAGCAGGGCAGGTGGTTTCATATACAATTTCAGGAAATTTGAACAATGGTACTTCTTCAAAAGCGGTTTCTCTGCAATTTTTTGAACACGTTTCAAATAATTATGCTTTAACAGTAGATCCTCCAGCTAATACTGGTGTTGGGACGGTTAGTTATATAGAAGATGCAAATACTCAAAACGCTTATCTTTCTTTTAATCCTAATCAAGCATTTAATAATCAAGGACAGATTACAGTTACTTCTAACGATGCTCAAAATCAAATTATTTCTGGTAATTTTAATGCGAATGTTTATTTATTGGATGAAAATACACAGCAAGTAATTGGAACAAAGGTGCTTTCTAACGGGGTGTTTACAAATGTACATTACACTATTTCGACTATTCCATAAAAGTTTTTTTAGAAAAAAAATTAATCCCGAATTTTCGGGATTTTTTTATGGCATAAAACTTGTCTTATAACTATGTTGAAAATTAAAATAAATAGTTTATTTATTGATTTTCAGTAAGATGATTGTTTTTAATGTAATAACTTTGCATAATGACTTTCTGTGTTTAATGACAAAATGACCTAAATTATATATGTCTCAACAAAAAATTATCACACTTGACAGTTTGTCACTTCAAGAAATCGATACTGAAGCCGATTTAATTCCTTTATTAACTCCCGAAGATGAGGAGGAAATGAATAATGAAGAGCTTCCTTCAGATTTGCCCATTCTTCCACTAAGAAATACTGTGTTATTTCCGGGGGTTGTTATTCCTATTACGGCAGGTAGAGATAAATCTATCAAATTATTAAATGATGCTAATGCTTCAGATAAAATCATAGGGGTAGTTTCTCAAAAAAATGAAGAAGATGAAGATCCTAATGAATCACAAATCAACAAAGTAGGAACAGTAGCTAGAATTCTTAGAATTTTAAAAATGCCTGATGGCAATGTTACTGTAATTCTTCAAGGTAAAAAGCGTTTTGAAATAGATAAAGTAACAGCAACAGAACCTTATTTAAAAGCTACAATCAAAGAGGTTCCTGAGGTAAGACCAAAAGAAAAAGACAAAGAGTTTCCAGCTATAATTGATTCAATAAGAGAGTTAGCGATTCAAATTATTAAAGAGAGTCCAAATATCCCTACTGAAGCGACTTTTGCTATAAAGAATATTGAGAGTAATCCTTTTTTAGTAAACTTCGTTTCTTCGAATATGAATTTAACAGCTCAGGAAAAACAAGAGTTGTTAGAAATTCATGATTTAAAGGAAAGAGCACTTCAAACGCTAAAACACATGAATGTTGAGCTTCAAAAATTAGAATTGAAGAATGATATTCAGTCTAAAGTACGTTTTGATTTAGATCAGCAGCAACGTGAATATTTCTTACAGCAACAAATGAAAACCATTCAAGAAGAATTGGGTGGTGTTTCGCATGAAGCAGAAATAGAAGAAATGCGTAATAAAGCTAACGAAATGAACTGGGATGCAAAAACCAGAAAACATTTTGATAAAGAGATTTCTAAATTACAACGCACTAATCCAAACTCTCCTGATTTTGGAATTCAAAGAAATTATTTAGAGTTGTTTTTAGAATTACCTTGGAATAAATATTCGACAGATAATTTTGATTTAAAGCGTGCTCAAAAAATATTAGATAGAGATCATTTTGGTCTTGATGATGTTAAAAAGAGAATTATTGAGCACCTTGCTGTGCTTAAACTTCGTAACGATATGAAATCTCCAATTTTGTGTTTAACTGGACCTCCGGGAGTTGGTAAAACATCAATTGGTAAATCAGTTGCAGAAGCATTGGGAAGAGAATATGTTCGAATGTCATTAGGAGGTTTACGTGATGAAGCTGAAATCCGTGGACATAGAAAAACTTATATTGGTGCTATGCCTGGAAGAATCATTCAAAGTCTTAAAAAGGCAGGAACTTCAAATCCGGTTTTTATACTTGACGAGATTGATAAATTGTCAGTAAGCAATCATGGAGATCCATCATCTGCATTGTTAGAAGTATTGGATCCTGAACAAAACAAGGAATTTTATGATAACTTCCTTGAAATGGGATTTGATTTGTCTAAAGTCATGTTTATTGCTACTTCAAATAATATTGCAAATGTGCAACCTGCTTTACGTGACCGTATGGAAATTATAACTATGACAGGTTATACCATTGAGGAAAAAGTAGAAATTGCGAAACAACATTTGGTTCCAAAACAAATAAAAGAACATGGATTAGATGACAAGCAAATTGTTATTGGCAAAAAGCAAATTGAAAAAATTGTTGAAGGATATACAAGAGAATCTGGTGTTCGTGGTTTAGAGAAAAAAATTGCTCAGGTTGTTCGTAATACTGCAAAATGTATTGCGTTGGAAGAAGAGTATAATGTTAAAGTTACAGACGAAGATATTGTTAATGTCTTAGGTCCAGCAAAATTAGAGCGTGATAAGTATGAGAATAATGATACTGCTGGTGTTGTAACAGGTTTGGCATGGACAAGTGTGGGGGGAGATATTTTATTTATCGAATCTATTATTTCTGAAGGTAAAGGATCCTTAACCTTTACAGGTAATATGGGAACAGTAATGAAAGAATCTATTACCATTGCTATGGAATATGTTAAGGCCAATGCTAAAAAATTAGGGATCAATACTGAAATATTTACCAAATACAATATTCACGTACATATTCCTGAAGGAGCTACACCAAAAGATGGGCCAAGTGCAGGCATTGCTATGCTCACATCTTTAGTGTCATTATTGACTCAAAGAAAAGTGAAGAAAAATTTGGCTATGACAGGTGAAATAACTCTTCGTGGAAGAGTACTTGCAGTAGGTGGAATAAAAGAAAAGATTTTAGCTGCTAAAAGAGCAAAAATTAAAGAAATTATCCTTTCTGAAGAAAACAGAAAAGATATTGAAGAAATTAAAAAGGATTATATTCAAGGTCTTACTTTCCATTTTGTAAATGATATGCAAGAAGTATTAGAACTTGCAATAACAAAAGACAAAGTCAAGTATGCAAAAACCTTATAATTTAAAACGGCTATTTTTTAGCCGTTTTTTTGTAAAAAAATAAATATATTCGCCGTGCGTTATATATCATTATAACAGGCTACTATAAATGCGAAACAAATTAATCTTTCTCTTCATGTTATTTCTAACTTTTTCCGCTTTTTCACAAGTAGGAGGAGAGAATGTTTATCAATTTTTAAATTTAATATCATCACCCCGTCAAGCGGCGTTAGGAGGTAAGACAATAACAACGTACGATTATGATGTTAATCAGCCGTTGTTTAATCCAGCTTCTATAAATGAAGAAATGAATGGTCGATTGGCACTCAATTATTCTAATTATTTGGGTGATGTAAATTATGGGACAGCTTCTTATGCTTACACATATGATAAGCACGTAAATACTTTTCACGCTGGAGTTACTTACATTAATTATGGAAAATTTGATGGACGTAATGAATTTGGTGAAGCTACAGGGACTTTTTCAGGAGGAGAGGTTGCTTTGTCATTAGGTTATGCTTATAATGTACCTTGGACAAATTTATATCTTGGCGCAAATGCCAAATTTATATCTTCAACCTTAGAAAGCTACCAATCATTTGGAGCAGCTGCAGATATTGGAGCAATTTATGTTGATGACAAAAACGATATAAATTATGGTTTGGTAGTTCGTAATTTTGGAACACAAATAACTACCTATAATGGAGAAAAAGAAAAACTACCATTCGAAGTAATTGCAGGGATTTCACAAGAACTAGAAAACGTTCCTGTTCGATGGCATTTAACATTAGAAAATCTCCAAAAATGGAAAGTAGCTTTTTCAAATCCTGCGCGAAGTGAGCAAACTATTGACGGAGGAACACAAGAAGAAAAAGTCGGTTTTTTATCAAACGCTTTCCGTCACGTAATTTTTGGAATTGAAGTCCTCCCGCAAAGAGCTATCAATATAAGACTAAGTTATAATTTCCGTAGAGCTGCCGAGCTTAAAATTCTTGAACAAAGAACTTTTTCGGGTATATCTGCTGGATTTGGAATCCGCTTTAATAAATTCAGATTTGATTATTCTTACTCACGTTATACATCGGCATCAAATACAAGTCAATTTGGTTTAATGATTAATTTGTAGCCAAACAATAGGAATAGTACATTTGTATTTCCCGCTGTACGTTTCAATCTGACTTCTCAAGTCAGGATTTCCACTTCCATCGGGGCTAGACACAAACTTTACGCATTTTTTAAACAAATGAAAAAAATAACGATAGCCATCGATGGTTTTTCTTCAACAGGTAAAAGTACTTTAGCAAAACAGGTTGCTAAACAATTAGGTTATGTTTATGTAGATACTGGGGCAATGTACAGAGCAGTTACTTTGTTTGCAATGCAAAACAGCTTAATCGATGAATTCGATTTCGATAAAGAGCAACTTATAAATAGACTTTCAGAAATTCATTTGAAATTTCAATTTAATCCACAATTAGGTTTTGCAGAAATGTATTTGAATGATGTTAATGTTGAAAAGCTAATACGTACTTTAGAAGTGTCAAGTTTTGTGAGTCAAATTGCTGAGGTTTCGCAAGTAAGAGCTATGTTGGTTAAGCAACAACAACAAATGGGGAAAGATAAAGGAGTTGTGATGGATGGAAGAGATATTGGTACAGTAGTGTTTCCAGATGCCGAACTAAAAATTTTCATGAATGCTAGTCCAGATGTTCGTGCGCAAAGACGTTTTGATGAACTTTCAGAAAAAGGGCAATTGGTCTCTTATGATAGAGTGCTAGAAAATGTACTTCAAAGAGATTTTATAGATACAAACAGAGAAGATTCTCCATTAGTAAAAGCTGAAGATGCTATAGAAATTGATAATTCAAATCTTACTCGTGAAGAGCAATATCAAAAAGTTTTGCAACTAGCTGAAAAAGAAATCACGAAATCGATGTAATTTTTTGTGGATTTGAATTTTAATGTTAGCTTTACCGCCCTTTTAAAATCAAACAAAAACCAAAAACAAAATTATGAATATCAAATTTAGATTAACATTAATGAGCTTTTTACAATTCTTTGTGTGGGGAGCTTGGTTAATTACAGTAGGAAACTATTGGTTTGGAACAAAACAATGGAGCGGAGCAGAGTTTGGAGCGATTTTTTCTACACTTGGAATTTCATCTATTATTATGCCTGCTATTACAGGTATTGTTGCTGATAAATGGTTAAACGCAGAAAGATTATATGGAATCCTGCATATTATAGGAGGATTATTTATAGCTTATCTTCCACAAGTTGAAGATCCTTCAACTTTTTATTGGGTTATTTTTGGAGCAATGATGTGCTATATGCCAACTATTTCTTTATCAAACTCAGTTGCATATACAATTCTAAAAAATAGTGACTATGATGTAATCAAAGTTTTCCCTCCTATTCGTGTTTGGGGAACTGTTGGTTTTATCGTAGCAATGTGGATAACAAACTTGACAGGAAACAAAGCTTCAGTTAATATGTTTTATATTTCGGCATTTGCTGCTTTTGTTTTAGGGGTGTATTCATTTACATTACCACAATGTAAACCTCAAAACTTAATAGACGAAGATGCGACTCTTACTAAAAAATTAGGATTAGATGCTTTCAAATTATTTGGAACATATAAAATGGCGTTGTTCTTCGTTTTCTCAATGTTCTTAGGTGGGGCATTACAGTTAACAAACATGTATGGAGATACATATTTATCTGAATTTGAAAAAATCCCTCAATATGCTGATTCATTTGTGGTGAAATATTCTACAATCATTATGTCTATTTCTCAAATATCTGAGACATTATTCATTTTAGCAATTCCTTTCTTCTTAAAACGTTTCGGAATCAAGCAGGTAATGTTAATTTCAATGTTGGCTTGGGTATTACGTTTTGGATTGTTTGCTTACGGAGACCCAGCAGGAGGATTGTGGATGATTATTTTATCTTGTGTTGTTTACGGAATGGCATTTGATTTCTTTAATATTTCTGGTTCATTATTTGTTGAAACAACAACAAGTTCAAAAATGCGTTCTTCCGCTCAAGGATTGTTTATGATGATGTCGAATGGTTTTGGAGCCTTTTTCGGAGGGCTTATTAGTGGTTATGTAATTGATACATATTTTACAGCTAATGGACAAAGAGACTGGCATAATATATGGTTGGCGTTTTCAGCGTATGCTTTAATTATAGCAATTGCATTTGCGGTTTTATTCAAGCACAAGCACAATCCTAAAGATGTTGAAAGTGTAACACATTAATATAGAAACCCGGTACTTAAGTATCGGGTTTTTTGTTGGCTGATGGTCAATATCGTTTCTCCATTAGCCCTTATGGGAATAAGCTACCGTGTAGTGCGAACAGCAGGAACTGTGTTTCCAAAAATGCCAGAACCCTTCGCTTCAAAAATAGCTATTGGCTGACAGCTAAAAGCTTATGACTAAATTCTTTGGTAATTAAATAATTATTACTACTTTTGCACACCTTTTGGTGAGTAGAGTTTCCCTTAGGTATCAATCATTTATGTAAAACACTTCTGTTGTTTTCTATCACTTTTAGAAACTCAAGAAAATGCAGAATACAAATTATTTATCAGACATGTCTGAATTAAACAAAACACAAGAGGATTTTTTATCAACTTTTAACTGGCATAACTATGCTGAAGGAATTGATGCTGTTGATGAAAAAAACTTAAGAGAATTTGAAGAATTAGTAGCTAAAACTTTCATTTCAACTGACCACGAAGAAGTTGTAGAAGGAGTTGTAGTAAGAATCACTGAAAGAGATGCTATCGTTGACATCAACGCTAAATCTGAAGGTGTAATTTCTTTAAATGAGTTCCGTTACAATCCAAACTTAAAAGTAGGAGACAAAGTTGAGGTATTAATCGACGTTCGTGAGGACAAAACAGGTCAATTAGTATTATCTCACCGTAAAGCTCGTACTATCAAAGCTTGGGATAGAGTAATCGCTGCAAACGAATCTGGAGAAATCGTTAATGGTTTCGTTAAGTGTCGTACTAAAGGTGGTATGATCGTTGATGTATTTGGAATCGAGGCTTTCTTACCTGGATCTCAAATTGACGTTAAGCCTATCCGTGACTACGATCAATATGTGAACAAAATGATGGAATTCAAAGTTGTGAAAATCAACCACGAATTCAAAAACGTTGTTGTATCTCACAAAGCGCTTATCGAAGCTGATATTGAAGTACAGAAAAAAGAAATCATTGGTCAATTAGAAAAAGGACAAGTATTAGAAGGTGTTGTTAAAAACATTACTTCTTACGGTGTGTTCATTGACTTAGGAGGTGTAGACGGATTAATCCACATCACTGACTTATCTTGGTCAAGAATCAACCACCCATCTGAAGTTCTTGAATTAGATCAAAAATTAAACGTTGTAATCCTTGATTTCGATGATGAGAAAACAAGAATCCAATTAGGTTTAAAACAATTAAACGCTCACCCTTGGGATGCTTTAGATGCTAACTTAAACGTTGGTGACAAAGTTAAAGGTAAAGTTGTTGTTTTAGCTGATTACGGTGCTTTCATCGAAGTTGCTGAAGGAGTAGAAGGTTTAATCCACGTTTCTGAAATGTCTTGGTCTACACACTTACGTTCGGCTCAAGATTTCGTAAAAATTGGAGATACAGTTGAAGCAGTTATCTTAACTCTTGATAGAGAAGAAAGAAAATGTCTTTAGGTATCAAACAAATGACTCAAGATCCATGGACAGACATCACGTCTAAATATCCAGTAGGTTCTAAGCACACAGGTACAGTTAGAAACTTTACAAACTTTGGTATTTTCGTAGAATTAGAAGAAGGTATCGATGGTTTAGTTTACATTTCTGACTTATCTTGGACTAAGAAAATCAAACATCCATCTGAATTCATCAATGTTGGTGAAAAATTAGATGTAGTAGTATTAGAATTAGATGTTGAAGGACGTAAATTATCTTTAGGTCACAAACAAACTA
>CBFHBH010000041.1:0-10832 GCA_965653735.1 uncultured Flavobacterium sp.
TATGGCTATGGTTAATTCTTATGAGGAATGGATTGATTTGTATAAAAAATTAATGTTTTGGGAATTAGAATTAGAAGATATTGACGATCAAAATATGTTCCAAATTCTTGAATCTCAAAAAGCTGAAGCCAATTCTCAATTTGGTAAATTCATTGAAAAAAATTATGAAGATTGGTTTCAACCAAAAGCAGATAAACCTATACAATCTCACGAGGTATTTAAACAACTTGTTGTGCCTGAATTAAAGGGAGAAGAGAATGTTTTATTTGTTGTAATTGACAATCTTCGTTATGATCAATGGAAATCTTTTGAAAGTGTTGTTGGTAACCATTACAAACTTGAGGCAGAAACTCCATACTACGCAATTTTACCAACCGCTACTCAATATGCAAGAAATGCATTATTCTCTGGATTGCTCCCTCTTGACATGGAAAAACAGTTTCCACAGTATTGGAAAAACGACATCGATGAAGGTGGTAAAAATTTATATGAAGCAGAGTTTTTAGACGCTCAAATAAAAAGACTTGGATTAAATATTCAACACGAATATTTTAAAATTACCAACTTTACCAATGGAAAGAAATTAGCTGAAAACTTTAAAGCTTTAAAGGATAAAAAATTAGTTTCAGTAGTATATAACTTTGTTGATATGCTATCACATGCTAAAACTGATATGGAAGTTGTAAAGGAACTTGCTTCAGACGATAAGGCTTATCGTTCACTTACTTTAAGTTGGTTTAAAAACTCTCCTTTATTAGAGATTATTCAACAAGCCCAAAAGTTAGGTTTCAAGCTAATCCTTACTACAGACCACGGTACTATTAACTGTAAAAATCCTTCAAAAGTAATTGGAGACAAAAACACTAGTTTAAATTTACGCTACAAAACAGGTCGTAGTTTAACTTATGAGCAAAAAGATGTATACGCAATAAAAGAACCTAAAAAAATAGGTTTACCTATTGTAAACATGACCAGTTCGTATATTTTTGCCAAAAATGATTATTTCCTCGCTTATGTAAATAACTACAATCATTATGTAAGTTTTTACAGAAACACATATCAGCACGGAGGTATTTCATTAGAAGAAATGATTGTTCCATTTTTAGTCTTTAGTCCGAAAAAATAAAATGAAAATAGAATTTTCTTTAGAAGAAATAAATAAAGTTGCCCAACAAGTTATCGAATCTAATCCCGAAAAAGTGATTCTTTTTAATGGTGAAATGGGAGCTGGTAAGACAACTTTAATAAAAAGTATCTGCAAATATCTTGGTGTTGAAAACCCAACAAGTAGTCCAACTTTTAGTTTAGTTAATGAATATGAAACGGCTAAAAATCAATTAGTTTATCATTTTGATGTTTATAGATTAAAAAATCAAAATGAGGCACTCGACATGGGAATCGATGAATATTTATATTCAGATAATTGGTGCTTTATTGAATGGGCAGAAAAAATTGAAGACTTAATACCCGAGAACCATTCAATCATAACAATATCAACTCTTTCAAACGGTAAAAGATTATTGGAATTACAATAATTGTGAGAATTTTTTTTGTAATTTGGACCAATTAAAATTTGGTTATGGGCATTACACCATTTAGCAAACAAGAGTTGCTTCCGCAAGAAGAAAAACTAGAAATAGCTAAGCATAAAAGCGAACTTTTTATTGGGATTCCTAAAGAGACCTCATATCAAGAACGCCGTATTTGCCTAACTCCAGATGCGGTTAGCTCTATAGTTTGTCACGGACACCGTGTTTTGATTGAATCTGGCGCAGGTAAACATGCCAGTTATTCTGATAAAGACTATAGCGATGCTGGAGCCGAAATAACTAGCGATACTAAAAAAGTTTTTGAATGCCCAATGCTATTGAAAGTAGAACCTCCTACTCTAGCAGAAATTGAAATGATTAAACCACAAACAATTATCATTTCGGCAATTCAGATTAAAACCAGAAAAAAAGAATATTTTGAAGCATTAAAGAAGAAAAAAATTACAGCTTTAGCTTTCGAATACATAAAAGATGACGATAATTCATTTCCTGCTGTAAAATCATTAAGCGAAATTGCGGGAACAGCTTCAGTTCTTGTTGCTGCCGAATTAATGACTACGAGCAATTCAGGAAACGGATTGCTTTTTGGAAACATTACCGGTGTCCGACCTACCGAAGTTGTTATTTTAGGAGCTGGAACAGTTGCAGAATATGCTGTTAAAACTGCATTAGGACTAGGAGCATCCGTAAAAGTATTCGATAATTCGATAACTAAATTAAGACGCCTTCAGAATAATCTAAATCAAAGAATTTTTACTTCAACCATACAAAACAAAACACTTCTAAAATCACTAAGAAGATGCGATGTAGCTATTGGAGCCATGCGAGGTAAATACCGCACTCCTATTGTAGTTACAGAAGATATGGTTACACATATGAAAAAAGGAGCCATAATTGTTGATGTAAGTATTGATACAGGCGGGTGTTTTGAAACTTCAGAAATAACCACACACGAAAACCCTACATTCATAAAAAATGGAGTAATTCATTACTGTGTCCCTAATATCCCGTCTAGATATTCAAAAACAGCTTCTTTATCAATAAGCAACATTATAACACCTTATTTACTTCAAATAGCTGATGACGGAGGGATTGAATCTGCCATCCGATGTGATGCAGGTCTCAAAAACGGTGTGTACTTTTACCATGGTATTTTGACAAATAAAACAATTGGAGAATGGTTTGATTTAACATATAGAGACATCAATTTAATTGTGTTTTAAGTTTTATTCTGCCTATTTTTGCCAAAATATTTTACAATGAAATTTTATCAGCGCTTAAGTTATTATTTATTAGGATTTCTTTTTGGATGTGTGTTTTTATTCTTCTTTTTAAACAAAAAACAAACACGTTGCAGTTATTTTCCTAATGACCGAGTTTTAAACAATATAATTTCTAAACCTTTTCATTATTCACCAGAAGCTTCAAAAGTATTAACCGAAGGATGGATTGATACAATAGACATCAAAAACACATTAACCTATGGAGATGTTGATTTTGATAGAAGTAATGTAAAAAAAGAAAATGGAAAGCTTTACGTAATTGAAGGCAAAACAGTAAAAAATCAATTTATTGAATTAAGTGTCATAAACTACGAAGATAAAGCAGTATTAAAAGAAATTAAAAAAATTAAAAGTGAATAAATTAAAAAGCATCCTTACGGATGCTTTTTTTATAAATATCTTTCTTTAATAACCTGTTGATGATGTATGCAATGACCAGAAATTACAAATCCAAGTGCTCTTACTGAAGAAGTTTTTCCTGAAGAAATCCCTGTATTCTTTAGCATTTCATCTGTAAAACTTTCAAACAAAGCTATTGTTGACTTTCTCACCAAGACAAACTCTCTAATTAAATCTTCCATTGTTCTACTATCTGATTTTGAAACAAACACATAATCATCTTCTTCAAAACCAGGCAAAGGAGTAGCATCAAATCGAGCAAAACGCAATGCTCTGTATGCAAAAATTCTTTCTGCATCAATAATATGTTGTACAATTTCTTTTATGGACCATTTTTCAGGCTGATAACGAAATTCATACTTTGATTCAGGAACTAAGTTTTCAATAAAATTTGAAAAATTATCTAAATTATCCTCTAGAGCTTCGATTAGATCATCTATCTCGACTTTACTAATGTAGTTTCCAAAATATTCTGGATACTCGTTTGATTGTAGATTTTTCATATACAAATATAAAAAAAAGGCCATTTAAGGCCTTTCATTTTATTACATTTCTCTAAAGATTGTATGCATTAATCTCTTTTTATCGTTAATGCTTTCGTCAAGAGATATCATTGTTTCTGTTCTGTAAACACCTTCGATATCATCTATCATGTAAATAACATCTTTAGCATGTTTAGTATCTCTAGCTCTAATTTTACAGAAAATATTAAACTTACCTGTAGTTACGTGAGCTACTGTTACATAAGGGATTTCATTAATTCTTTCTAAAACAAATTTTGTTTGAGAAGTATTGTTTAAGAAAACTCCAACGTATGCTATAAATGAGTAACCTAATTTCTCATAATCTAATGTTAGTGATGAACCTTGGATTATTCCTGCATCTTCTAACTTTTTCACTCTCACATGTACCGTTCCCGCAGAAATCAATAATTTTTTTGCAATGTCTGTAAATGGGATTCTCGTATTATCAATTAACATATCAAGGATTTGATGGTCAACTTCATCCAAACGGAACTTACTCATAATTAGCTATTTAAATTTAAAATTTTTATAAAATTATCTTATCAATTAATTATTTTAATTTAAAAGTAATGAAAAAATATTACATTTTATTCAAACCATTAACAAATTTTTTGTTTTTATTTAAATAAAAATCAGCTTTTCTGTCAATTTCGGGAATGTTGTTAAAATTATCAGAATACTCCAAACCTTCACAATCATACTCTAAATGACCAAACTTATTTATATCATCACCTACCTCAGCGATATTTGCCTCAAAAACAACGTTTTCACCAACAAGCACCTCTTTGTAATGGGCGGCAAAATTAGTAATTATTTTTAAAGAACCATTATTAATTTTGACTTTTTTATAAATGATGTCGTAAAAATTAACCTTGTTTTGAGGAATCTTTAAATAATCGTTAAATTTATTATCAAGTATGTCAATATTTTTAATATTTAATAAACTTGAAAGAATTGAAATAAAAATAAATTTTCTAGTTTCTTCCCTCTCATAGTCCTCTTGATAATGCCCTGCTTCAAATAAAATTGTTGGAACACCTAAAGATTGAAACATATCACCAATACAATTAATATTAAATGAATCATCAAACCTTCCAACCTGATTAGGTATGTATTTCTGAAGCACTTCATTCATATTTGCGATTATATTAACTGCAATCATCCTAGTTTTATTGTAATCTTTTTCCTGATTATATGAAGGCGCTAAAAATGAGACAGTTGCAGGGTTATTTGTGTCGCCTGCAGCAAAAATTGTTCGTTGATCATGCAAGTTATAACAGTAATCTGGCTTAAATTCTTCAAATGTTTTACGCAACAAGACACTTTCTGGTTGCGACAAATCAACAGAATCGCGATTTAAATCAACTTGATTAGCATTAACACGTGTATAGGCTTCTGCTCCATCAGGATTTAAAATAGGTATAATTAATAGAGTAAATTCATTCTTAACTTTGTTAGCCTTATCCGAATCTTGTTTTAAAAAATTAAATAAGTCAAATAATGCTTTAGTTGTGGTCGCTTCATTACCATGCATTTGTGACCACATAAATATTTTAGTTTTTCCTGTTCCAATTTTTACAGAATAAATAGGTTTTTCTTTTACTGATTTCCCTATAATCGATAAATTAAAAGAGGAAGGTAATTGCTCTAAAATTGGTTCAATATGATTGTTAGTTATATATCTTCCAGTAATTTTATTCTCCTTAAAAGAAGCATGAAGCGAGTAGTAATCCATAAACTTTAAATCTTTTACAAATGTAAACAAGTTATTTTTTACAAATGTAAACTCCAATTAATTATATGTTGTTACAACATTAAAATATAAAAAATTTGCCAAAAGATTGTTACTTTAAAAAAAATCACTTATTTGAAAATTTTAAAAATAAAATTACAAATAAGTGATTCTAAAAAAAACATCTAAAAAACCAAGAAATTAATTGAATTTAAATTTATTTGGAGATATTATAAACTTATTTCCTAATCAAAAAAACTGATGCAACGCCTAATTCCGCTCTTGAGCTGGCAGGAGTAGCGTCTCCATTTGAGGTTGGAAATGCAAAAACTAGTAACTGCCCCCCAGCATTTAATCTTTCTGCAACATATATATTTTTAGTTACAGCATCATAAGCTACGTCTACCGGATTACCCAATTTAGAGTTCGGCCCATAAAGCCTTATTTGATTACTTAAACTAATTGTACCCATATTTGATGTAGCACCTAAAACTGTAGAAAAGTTATTAATCACGATTACACCACCATCTGTATCTGATGCTGCACTACCTACATCAGTAAGAATCATCCTATTATCCGATGCCGAAAAAGTAATACCGTGTGTTCTTACCAAGCCTTCAATTGTTACTCTTTTTGATGCTGTTATTGCTCCATTAGTATTAGCAAAGAAATTATTGAAAACAACTAAATCGCTAGTTAAGTCAGCAACGGCATACAAAGTAGTACCTTCAACATGTATACCCCATACTTTAAAATCAACTGTATAAGTATTTAACAATTGAAAACTACTTGCCATCTTTTGATAAACTAATAGTTTGTTTACATTTCCATTTGCAGTATTTTGGTCTTGAGTAACAATTATCTTATCTCCTACTACAGCAATTTCTCTGGCATTATTAAAATCTGAAGTGCTAAAAAATTGCAAGGTTAAATTATCTGTATTATTTGCTACCGCATTTTTTAATCCAGTATATAATTCTAGCCTATTATTTGTTCTAGAAGCAACAATTAACTGATCATTTGAACTATCATAGTAAGTTCCATCTGAATCAACTCCATTTACAGTTAAACTTTTCACTACTGGTGATGTTTCTAATAAATTTGTAAATGATATTTTACCCGAAGTATTACTACTTGTTATTAATTTTAATTCGCTTGTAGAAGTTGACGAATTATTTTGTTCATTATTATCATCATCTGAACAAGCTCCAAATGATAGAGCTAACACTGATAGAGTTAAAAAAAGATTTTTCATATTGTTTAGTTTTTTTGTTATAAAACTTACTTACGAAAATTCTTCTTCTTTGGTTTTATTTTTTTAATTTTTTTTAGAAGTATAACTATACTCTTTAACTTTTCCTTCTATTCCAATAAAGTTTTGCTCTAAAATTGCAAAGTCTGCTTCTTTATTTCCTGTAGGATAAAATTCTGGATAAACAATAACTTCTTTTTTACCCCAGTTAAAAGCAACCGGTATAATTGGCACTCCTGCTTTTATTGCAATAAAATAAAAGCCCGTTTTTAATTCAGTAACTTTTTTACGTGTTCCTTCGGGTGCAATGGCCAATCTAAATTCATCTCTCTCTTCAAAAATTTTGGCAATAGCATCAACTTTGTTTTCATTCTTGAATCTGTTTAAAGCTGCTCCACCCATCCATCTAAAATAGTAACCAAAAGGAAAAATGAATAATTCTTTCTTACCAACAAAATTTATATTTACTCCTGTTACTCCTCTAGTAAGAACACCAATATAAAAGTCATGCCAACTTGTATGCGGAATTACTATTATGACGCTTTTTTTAATAGAAGTGTCAAAATTTCCTAGGAGTTTCCACCCCATTAATTTAAAAAATATGAATTCGTATATTTTCTTTTTCATCATAAATATTTGGTCAAAAATAGCATTATATTTACGAATAGAAAATCTGATTTATGAATTTAAAACGCATTCTGAGTTTTTTTATACCTGTTAAGGTCTATCAAATTGAATCAGAAATAAATACATCTCTTGAAGTAACCTGGAATAATGGTCAATTAGTTTTAGATTCTAAAAATACCAACTATTCATACGGAAGCTTACAAAGAGTGATGCGTATTGGCCTAGCACATATAGGTAGTGATGTTGTAAAAAAATCTAAATCAGCCTTAATATTAGGTGTTGCTGGTGGAAGTGTAATTCAAACTTTAAGAGACGAATTTGATTTTAAAGGAAAAATTACTGGAGTAGAATTAGATAAAAAAATCATTGAAATTGCAAACAACTATTTTGGATTAAATAAATTCAACGATGTTGAAATTATTAATGATGATGCTCAAAATTTTATAAGTAAAACCAAAGCAAAATATGACTTAATTGTAATTGATGTCTTTCAAGATAATATTATGCCTGACTTTTTATTTGAAGAAAACTTTATAAATAATCTTAAAAAGATTTTAGATAAAAACGGAAATATATTATTTAATACTATTGTCAATTTTAGCACTGATTTAAAACGAAATGAAGATTACACAACATTAGCTACTGAATATTTTCAAAATTGTAAAGTCCTTTCTAAAGTCGAAGGAAACAATGAATTGTTACTTTTATCCTAAAATTTTTCTAGCTTTTTCTAAATCTTCAGGAGTATCAATTCCGATACTGCCGTGATCTGTTTCAACCATTCTAATTCGCTTTCCATACTCTAAATAACGAAGTTGTTCCAATTTCTCTGAAGCCTCAAGAGACAACATTGGTAATCGATAAAAGTCCATTAAAGCTTCTTTTCTGAAAGCATAAATACCGATGTGTTTCATATAACGAACTCCTACATTTTCCTCTCTTGCATATGGTATCACTGAACGAGAAAAGTACAAAGCAAAACCCTGTTGATCAGTAATAACTTTTACATTATTAGGACTATTGATTTCTTCTTTATCTTTTATTTCAAACATTAAGGAAGCCAAATCAACTTTCTTTTCATTATCCTTTTTAAAAATTTCAATAACCTGTTCCAATGGTTTTTTATTGATAAATGGTTCATCTCCTTGAACATTAATAACAATATCGACATCCATATTTTCAACCGCTTCGGCAATACGATCACTTCCCGACTCATGTTCTTTGATACTCATGATTGCTTTACCTCCATTCAAAGTTATTTCATCATAAATCAATTGAGAATCAGTAACAACAAAAACATCATCAAACAATTTAGTTTCAAGTGCTGCTTCATAAGTACGAAGAATAACTGTTTTTCCTCCCAAGTCCTGCATTAACTTGGCAGGAAATCGTGTAGAAGCATAGCGTGCTGGTATTACGGCAATTATTTTCATTACTTTTTACTCTTTATTATTTTCTAAATTTTCTATACAACCAAAAAACTATTACAAAAATAAAAATTACAATAATTAAAGCTATAATAGGAACAAATATCGACAAAGTACTTAGCGTTATAGCTGTACCTGTTTCGGCTGTTGAGACTACAGGGTTTCCCAATCCGCCTGTTTTTACTGAAGAGGCTAATCTAGTAACACTGGTCATTCCCTGCATTGCTGTTGCTGTTCCACCTCCTGCAATTATTGCTAGCCCCCATGTTAGCATAGGGTCTAAATCTACCAAGGTCGATGCCATTGCAGCTGTCCCAGCAATAGCAGCTAAAGGTGTCGCTATAGTATCTAATAAATTATCTACAAAAGGAATATAATAAGCAAATATCTCGACAATCATAGCAATTCCCAAAGTTATCAATGCAGGAAAACTACCAACCCATAGCCAACTTTCGTTTAAAGGAATAACATTAAGATGAGCAGCAAGACTTAATGCAAACAAAGGCAAAAAAACTCTAAATCCAGCTGAAGCGGCCAGTCCAATTCCTAAAAAAATACTAAGTATTGTTTGAATATCCATAGAGAATTAACTTTCAAAATTTTCGTTTTTAAAACCTATTAAATATAATTTATCTTTTGCTCTGGTAATAGCCGTATATAACCATCTTATATAGTCTCTGTCAATCCCGTTTGGCAAATATGGTTGCTCGATAAAAACTGTATTCCACTGTCCTCCTTGCGATTTATGACATGTTATTGCATATGAAAACTTAACCTGAAGCGCATTGAAATATTCGTTGCTTTTAATTTTTAAAAGTTTACGGTATGAAGCAGTTTCATTTTCATAATCTTTCATTACTTCCTGATACAATCTATTAGATTCTTCATAAGTTAATGATGGAGATTCACTTGTAATGGTATCTAAAAGTAAAATGGTATCAAAAGCTCTCTGATTAGGATAATCGACCATTCGTATTTTAACTACTGCAAATCTAAAACCGTATAATTCTTTAATCGATCTAATTTCAAGCACTTCAACAATATCTCCATTTGCTATGAACCCCGCTTCATCAGTTTCTTTTAACCAAAAATAATTATTTTTCACAACCATAAGTAAGTCTCCAGCCGAAAGTTCACTTTCCTTACCTAATATTTTAGATCTTATTTGTTGGTTGTATTGATTAGCTCTTTTGTTAGAACGCACAATAAAACAAGTGTCTTCTATACTATAATTACTGTATGATTGATTTATTGCATCTTGAATTTCATAACCATCTACAAGTCTAATAATATCTTTAAATCCATTAAGTTTGAACTGAAAATCTGTGATAAAACTATCTTTTAATAACTCTCTAAGTTCTGTTGCATTATACAGGATTCCTGAATTTTCTTCCTGACGCATTACTTCATCAAACTCTATCGAAATAACTTCTTTATTGTAATTTAAAGCTAAAGTATCAGTATTTAATGCAGGAGATATATCTAATTGAACTGGAGGTAATTGTGCCGTATCACCTAACAGAATCATTTTACAGTTTTGTCCCGAATATACATATGAAATTAAATCATCCAGAAGTGATCCATTTGCATACATTTTTGAGTCAGAATCAACATCAGATATCATCGAAGATTCATCAACGATAAAAATTGTATTAACGTTTTTATTAGGTTGTAAAGTAAAACTAACACCTCCGGCTTTTCCTTTTTTAGGAAAATAAATTTTTTTATGAATCGTATATGCAGGTTTACCTGAATAGTTTGCAATTACTTTTGCCGCCCTACCTGTTGGAGCCAATAAAACAGACTTCATTTTAACTTCTGCTAAATTATTTACAATTGTAGAAATCACTGTAGTTTTTCCAGTTCCAGCATATCCTTTTAAAACAAAAATCTCATTTTGAGCAGGGCTTGAAACAAATTCGGAAATTTTAGAGAAAAATATATCTTGCTTTACAGTGGGTTGAAAAGGGAATTTTTTTTGTAAAACACTGTAAAACAATTGAGCACTCATTTTATAGAAAGGAATAACATTAAAGGT
>CBFHBH010000042.1:0-10784 GCA_965653735.1 uncultured Flavobacterium sp.
GAATAACCTTTGGAGTGCATAAATACTGTGCAATATCATTTGTGCCTTGATATTCATGATAATCTAAAAACTGACTATGACTTGGTGCTAAACTTTCATAACCCCAACTTACAACTAAAGGATCCAAATCATTTTGAAATTCTTCTTTAACATATAAAAACGAACTCCCTTTGGGCGCTAGCATCCACTTGTGTAACGTCCCAGTATAATAATCAGGATTTAATTCTGAAATATTTAAATCAATATGACCTGGAACATGAGCACCATCAACAATTGTTATCAATCCGAGTTCCTGAGCTTTATCACAAATTTCTTTAACGGGAAAAATTAAAGCTGTTGCACTTGAAAAATGATTTAAGAAAATTACTTTGGTTTTATCATTATAACCTTTCCAAAACTCCTCTAAAAGTTCTTCTTTAGATTGTATTGGTAAAGTAATTTTTTGACGAATATATTTGGCTCCAGTTTTTTTACAAAAGAAATTCCAAGTTCTGTCCATAGCACCATATTCATGATTGGTGGCCAAAATTTCATCTCCAGGTTGAAGATTTAAGCTTCTCATTACAGTATTGATTGCTACAGTAGGATTTGGAATAAAGAAAAAATCATTTTCAGAACAATGAATAAATTGAGCTAATGCTTTTTTTGCTGTTTTTAAATACTGTGGCTGTTTCACCTGAATAAAATTCACAGGATCCATTTCTAGTTCTTTTTGAAAACGAAGATATTCCTCGAAGATTGGTTTTGGGCAAGAGCCAAATGACCCATGATTTAAAAAGGTAATTGAATTATCAATTTGAAAAAGAGACTTCATAAAATAGTTTTAACCACGTAAAAATAAAAAATCCCGAACATCAATTCGGGATTTTTTATTTATTTTATTGTTATTGGGAAGTTATAAACAACCGGAACGTTTTGTCCTTTTTGTCTACCCGGTGTCCACTTAGGGCATTTAGACAAAACTCTTTTTATTTCCTTGCCAGCACTTCCAACATCTTTAAGTATATCAACATTACTTACAGAACCATCAGCTGCAATGATTATACTAACCTGAACAACTCCTGTCGCTCCTCCTTCTTCCTCTTCAGGAACTTGGTAATTTTTCATAACAAATCTCATGAATTCATTTATTCCTCCAGGGAACATTGGCTTAACCTCTACAGATTCGAAAGGTATTGGCGCTTCCAAAATTTTATCTATTTTATTAGAAAAAACAAGGTTAATACATAAAAAAGATAAAATCAAAATAGTAATTTTCTTCATACGCAATCAATTATGTGTTACTTTCCAGTCGATAAAACTAGACAACAATAATACAATTGATTTTGATAAGAGGTGCAAAAAAATCGATGAAATGCAATTAATCAACTGATTTTTAATAAAATACCCACAAATTATCATTTGTGGGTATTTTATTAAAGTAATATAAAAATTAATTTTTAATAGTGATGGGTAAAGTAAAGACAACTCTAACTGGCTTACCATCCTGATCTCCTGGTGTCCATTTAGGACACAAAGACAACACTCTCTTTATCTCTTCTGCAGTTCCATGACCTAAATCATTTATGATTTTAATATCACCAATAGATCCATTGACTTCAATAACGAAACTAACTCTTAAAACACCTGAGAAATCTTCAATCTGTGGTGCTCTAAAATTCTTGCCAACAAATTTCATAAACTCATTATTTCCTCCTGGAAAGATTGGTTGATTCTCGACTGTTTCAAAAGGTATTGCAGCACTTTTACTTACAATGCTCATAGGCGCTTGTGCTAAACTTATCTGAGCAGCAAATAAGATAACAGCTATTATAAGAAGCTTTTTCATATGTTGTGGTATTTATAGGTTTCAAAATATCAAAACACAGTAGGTAAATCTTTTTTTGGGGCAAAAAAGTTTTAAAAATATAACGCGAATGTAATTTTTTTTTCTCAAAAAACAAAACATTATGTTGATTTTGAGAAAGTTCTTATCATTTAGATCTAAACTCCACTGGAAATCTCATGTTAATTGACACTGGTTTTCCACCTCTATTTGCAGCTTGCCATTTTGGTGCTTCTTTCAAAACACGGATAACCTCCGATACAAAATCCATATCTTTAAACTCAACAATTCTAATATTTTTCATTTCACCTGTTTCAATAATATCGAAGGTAAAAACAACTTTTCCTGCCTGTTTTATTTTTGTTTTGTCTATATTACTGTAAACGTAATCACTAAAAGACTTAATACCCCCACCATTAAACTTAGCCTCTATAAAATCACCGCTTAGATAAACTTCATCCTCGCCAGAAATTTGACTAGTTGCAGTAATAGAGATTAAAATCAAAAAAAGTAAAAATATATTTTTCATTAAGGAATATTTAAATATTTATGTGTTTGAAGTGAAACCCTCCATTTAGGATTGTTCATCACATAGTCAACAATCAAAGGTGTAATCTCTTCTCTTTTACTCCATTCAGGCTGCAAAAATAAAATAGCATTATCATTTACTTTTTCTGCTTGTTCTTCTGCAAAAATAAAATCATGCCTATTATAGATAATAACTTTTAATTCATCTGCAATTTTATAAGCATCTGCCACTGGTAATTTATTTTTTTTGGGAGACAAGCAAAACCAGTCCCAAGCTCCAGAAACTGGATAAGCTCCAGAAGTTTCAATGTGCACTTTAAGATTAGCCTTCTTTAATTGTGATGTTAACTGAGTCATATCCCAAGTTAATGGTTCTCCACCTGTAACAACAACAGTCTCTGCATATTTTTTTGCATTGTCAACAATCATTTCAATATGAGTCGGTGGATGGAGTTCTGCATTCCAACTCTCCTTTACATCACACCAATGGCAACCTACATCACAACCACCTATTCTGATAAAATATGCGGCAGTACCGGTATGATATCCTTCACCTTGGATAGTATAAAACTCCTCCATTAAAGGCAACATTTCTCCTTTTTCAACTGCCAATTGTGTTTGTTTTGCAAGCATGATATAAAATTCTAATTTATTGGGGTGCAAAGATAGTTAATTCAGTTCTTACTATAAAGGTTTTTAACCAATTACAAAAAACATATGAAACAACTATAAATTAAAAGAATAGATATTGAAAAATTATCGTATAAAAAAACCGCTTCAAAAAGAAGCGGTTTTGGAAGATTATTTTAAAGCTTTTTGAAGATTTAAGGTATCAGCATTTGTTGGTTCTAATGCTAAAGCTTTAGCAATATAGTCATTGGACTTTACTTTGTCAGTTTTAGCATAATATCTTGCTAATTCTTGGTAAGATTCAACAAATTTAGATTTATTTTTTTCAATCGTTTCTGGTCCTTTAGCTGTTACAACTTTCACGAACTCTTCATAACTCTTAGCCATTTGATCTTTAGCAGTAGCTTCAGACAATAAACCATTAACTCTCGCCCTATAAATATGAGCATCTTGTGTTGTTGGCGAAGCAACATTAACATTACCAAAAGCAACATCAGCCTTTTTAAGAGCTTCTAGAACTTCTGGTTTTTTTACATCTTTACTCGCATACTCAAAGTATAACGAATATCCTAAAAAGAAATTATCATATAAATAGTTTTGTGAATTAGGATTTGAAGTAGCTACTTCATAAATTCCTGCTGCATATTTATATAATTTTTGATCGAAATATACTTTTCCAATATCATTCAATTCATTAGCCATTGGCTTGTCTAAACCAACTGCCTTTTTGAAATTCTCAACAGCTGTTTTATATAAAGCTTCATCGATTACTGGTTTTGCATCACCTGTCACCGCCGGAATAGCTTTTTTAAGTTGAGCCATACCTAAATACAAATAGTCACGACCAATAATTTTATTTTTAGAATTTGTTGTATATTCTGTTAAAGCTGAAATTGCAGCGTCAATATTACCATTTTCATAAGAAGAATAACCTAAATAACGTAAAATTCTAGGGTTCACATTATCTAACTTTTTCATTTCAATTGCTTCTTTCTCTAAAGCTTTATAATCTTTAGCAACAATTAGGAAATCTGCATGACGCATACGAGAAGCTAATGAATAGTCTGTTAAGCTCATGTACTTTTCATAGCTTTCCAAAGCTTTAGCTGTATACTCTTTATATTTTGATTTATCTGCTAAAGCGATACCAAAATAAGTTTCCGCTAATTCACGGTGAACAGGTCCGTAATTAGGATTTTCTGCTAAAACCTTATCTAAAGCTGTTTTTGCCTCTGCATAAGCTTTTGCTCCTTTTAATAAAACTCCTAACTGCATTTTTGCTCTTAACAAAGATGGATCAGCTGCTGCTGCATTACGATAAGCGGCATAAGCTTCATTTTGGTTTTTATCACCGTAATATGCATCTCCCAAAGCCAATAACGTTTGAGCATCATTCATATTGATTGCTTTAGCTTTATTTAAAACTTCGATTGCCTTTTTGAAATTAGGATTGTCCGAATTTGTGTATGCTTTCCCAATATATACATATTGTTCTAAGTCCTTTTTCTTCATATCTTTTGTAGCCTGATCAAAATTGAATTGAGCTGCAGAAGTATTTCCGTTGTCTAAATCTATTTGACCTAATCCAATATAATTGTAAGCTGCAAATTCTTTTGATTTTAATCCTTTATCAAAAAATATCTTAGCAGAATCCTGAAGATTTTGACGTAAATAGACGTTCCCTAATAAAAAAGCCGCTTTACCATTGTCAGGTGTACTCTTTACAGCTCCTTTTAAGATTGATTTTGCTTTTTCATACTGTTCAGCATCGATAGCTTTTTTTGCTGCTTCAACATCTTGGGCAAAAGAAACATATCCTAATCCTAAGAAAACAACGCTGAAAAATTTAATTTTATTCATTTTAGTTGTATTAATTATTTACTTTTTTTCAATTTCTTTTCGAACTATAATGTTACGACTTGGCATTCTCATAGGAACTAATCCAGATTTAAGAATTATGCGTTGACCTATCTCTCCAGCAACAAAGGAAGCAAATCCCATACCCAAACCAGAATATCCTTGATAATTTAACATTTTTATAACACGAGTCGCAGGATATGTTTGTCGTCCTATTTGATCTTGAGTAGGTTGTACAAAGTTACCGTTCTTTGTCTTTACTTCCAAAACACTAACATTATCAACTATACTTTGAAATTCTGGCGACGGTTGAGAAATCCAATTTACCCCAACAACACCAACCATTCCTTTATTCTTAGAAACAAACTCAATAACTTCGTTATTATTGTTGAAAGAGAAAATTTTATGTTTTGGAAGTTGTTGAATTCCAGCAACTTTTTTCATATAAGCAACTGTACTAGAATTGGCATTATCAAAAACCAAACCTGCAAATTTTGACTGATCCTTTTCTTGCATAAATGCTGAAATGTCATTCAAATCAATTTTAATATTTGAATCAGACTTATTTGCTATAAAAGCAACAGCATCCATAGCCAAAAGTGTTTCTTTTGGTTTGATTTTCTTCTCATCAAAAACTTTTGCTTCACCAGGAGATAGAGATCTTGTTAAAATTGCAAGATCATACTTTCCTTCAGATAAAAGTTTTACAATTTCCATCTCAGATTTACCAATAAGTTTAATCTTTGCATCATATTGGTTTTCAAAAACCATGACCTGATCTTCAATAATTGGTAGAATTGTTTCATCAACCAATATACTTACACTACCAGTCAAAATTGTATCTTGTTTATCAGAATCCTTTTTTTGATTACAACTAAAAATAATTAAAGCAGAAACCACAACAACAAGTAGAAAATGTATTTTTTTCATATTAAGATTTTTGGAAAAATCGTATAAATCGAAGGAAAGCATAAATAATTATTATCAATCCTAATGCTATACGATAATTATGAGGCATTTTTAATGGCAATTTATCCCAGAATAAGATAGCAAGGCCAAATGTGAGATAAATCAAAAAGAAGAATATACCTATAACGAGAAGAAATCGCTCTTTAAGCGATTTCTTCTCTTTTTTATCTGAATAATAATTACTCATTACTCTGTTCTAATGTCTAACATAATTGGCAAACTATATCTAACACGAATCTTTTTACCATTTTGTTCACCTGGACTCCATTTAGGTGCATTTTTTAGCATTCTAATTGCTTCTGCTCCTGTTCCAAATCCAAGATCTCTAATAACTTTGATATCTGTTAAACTTCCATCTTTTTCAACAACGAATTCAACAAATACACGTCCTTTAAGATCTTGTTCAACTTCTGGAGTACGGTAGTTCTTTTGAACATATTTAGCAAAACCAGCAGCACCTCCAGGGAATTCTGGCTGCACTTCGATACCAGCTGAACTATATACATTGTTATCTACAACTTCAACAGTTTTTTCAGCCTCACCAGAAGGTTTGTCTATTTTAAAGTCCGCATCTTTATCACCTTTAATATCTTTTTCGGCGATATTTTTGTCCTTAAGCTCTTCAATTGTTTTAATCTCTTCCGTTACCTTTTTAGCTTCTACAACTTTAGGCTCAACGAATTTAACTTCATCAATTTTAGGCTTTGGTGGCTCAACTTTTTTAGGTGGTGGTGGTGGAACATTCTCTTTTGGTTTTTCCATATTTACCAAAACCACTTTCTCATCTAAAGTATTTTTAGCTTCATCACCACTAGGAATTAATTCAATCAATTTTGGTGCACTAACCGCAATTGAAAATACAATCCCTCCTAGCAATAACGAACGTAAAGATGTTTTAGGATTTTCCTTACGTAACACATAAGCTCCATACTTTTTATTACGTCCTTCAAAAACTAAGTCTAACCACTGTGATTTGAATATATCTAATTTCATTTTTTCAATATTTAGGGTTAGTTTATTTATCAAATAAAGCTTTTTCTTCTTTGGTCAAATCAACAATTGCATACGTAGGAACTTTTGCGATTGCCATTTCATCCAAGATATCAACCATATTTTTATAGTTGGTTTTCTTATCAAGCTTTATAATTACAATTAATCCTTTTTTTGGATCTCCATATTTAGCAGGTACAGATTTTACCTTTTCTAAAATTGGTTGACGAATACCAGCCTTACCGTAAGAAGAATCTTCTGGACCTTCAAGAGGAGAACCAAACTGACCCATATACCATTTTACTTTATTGTTCTCTCCCAATAAAATAGTCATAGTTCTATCATCAGCAACTTCAATATCCTCTTTTGGTTTATCTTTATCTTGCTTATCAGGCATTCCCAAGTTCATCGATTGTGGCTTTGACAACGAGGTAGTAAGCATGAAGAACGTAATTAAAAGGAATGCTAAGTCAACCATTGCTGTCAAATCTACCTTTGAATTCGATTTCTTACTTCTTACCTTTTTGTCGCCTTTTTTGCCACCGCCGGCGTCGGTATTTAATTCTGCCATTTCTTATTTTTTATACTGTTAGAAATTTTCTCCGCGTAAACCAGTAACTAAATTGAAACTGTTTACTTCTTGGTCCTGTAAGATATCCATCACTTTCTTAATGTTTGGATATTCTAATTTAGCATCACCCTTGATAGCAAATTTCAACTCTTGCTGATGCAATTCGATATTCGCCATACGAGCGTTATAAATCCATTCTTTCAATTCATTATTTAATGAATCTTTTGGAATTCCTGGTTGCAATCCTGGTTGATTTCTTTCTGAACCATTCATAGCTATAATTTGTCTCAAATTAGCTATTGGCACACCAAAACCATCCATTAAAGCAAAACGTTGTCTTTCCTCTGGAGAGAATGCGATACCATATTTTTGACCCATCATCTCTAGAGTTCTTACTCTTACATCTCTTCCTAAAACTCCGAAGAACACTTTTCCTTCACCAACTGTTAGGGTTGCTAAATCTGTTTCTGGCAACTTAGTTTGCACAGTAGAGTTAGGTGTTTCTACAGTTAACGGCTCAGGCTGTTTTGCAGTAGCTGTTAAGATAAAGAAAGTAAGCAATAGGAAAGCCACGTCACACATCGCCGTCATGTCGATAGCACCAGCTTTTTTTTGCGTTTTTACTGCCATACTTTATTTTTTTATTGCACAACTGTTATAATATAACGTTATACAGAATGTTGTTATTATATTATTTCAAGCTTCCTTTGAAACGTCTGTAAGTATTTACAATCGCGTTTGCAGCTTCGTCAATTGAATAAGTTAATGTATCAATTTTAGAAGTAAAGAAGTTATAAACAACAATAGCTAAAGCAGAAGTTGAGATACCTGTTGCAGTATTGATTAGTGCTTCAGAGATACCATTTGCTAACATTGCTTGGTCAGGAGTACCTGAAGTTGCTAATGCCCCGAACGCTTTAATCATACCTGTTACTGTTCCTAATAATCCTGCTAATGTACCTAAAGATACTAAAGTAGATAAGATTGTTAAGTTTTTCTCTAACATTGGCATTTCTAATGAAGTAGCCTCTTCAATTTCTTTGTGAATAGTTTCAGTAGCCTCTTCAGAAGAGAAACCTTCAGCTTTAACTTGGTTATATTTTACTAAACCAGCTTTGATAGCATTTGCAACAGAACCTTTTTGTTTGTCACAAGCATCGATAGCACCATCAATATCACCACCATTTACACTAGCTTGAACTTTTTTCATGAAAGCATCTAAATTACCTTTACCAGCAGCTTTAGAAATTACTGCAAAACGCTCAAATGAGAAAACAACCACCATCAATAATAAGCCCATTAACACAGGTACAATAGCTCCTCCTTTGTAAACCATTCCTAAATAGTTTCCAGGTAGTGGATGACCTTCTGGATTTCCTCCTTCAAAGTTAGATGCAGCTCCCATTACGAATTTCCACACTAACCATCCTACCACAATACATGCTACGATTACAAGACCAGAGAAAATATCTCCTCCGTTTGAACTTTTTTCTTTTTTAACGTTGTTTGCCATTTTTTTAAAATTTAAATTTTTAATTGATTAATTCTAACGTGAATTTAATGAATAATGGGAGCAAATTTAATTTTTTAGATGTAATAAAAAAACTTTTTTTCAATTAATAACACACCATTATTGGCATTCTTACAACGTTTTTTATAGCAATTATGAATATTATCTATCAAAGCGCCTAAAAAGAGTTAAAAAATGAATATTTTTCATGATAATTGGCTTTTTTGTGAATTATTCTTAAATTCAAGAAAACTTCCTTTTTTTAAAGGAAAATTCAGTAAAATCAAGATAATATAACAACATCAATAATTAAGCCACAGTAATTTAACAATGATATTTTTTAATACAATTTTAATATCTTGCACCTAAGATTATATTTTTATCAAAATGAGTAGAATAGAAGAATTTACAACCGAAATAAAACAAGGATACAGTTGCAAAGGAGCAAATATCAATCTAGGAGGCGCAATGCTAGATGCAGAAGCACATGATATCCCTGTAACAATTCCATTAAAAACTTTAAATCGTCATGGACTTATAGCTGGCGCAACAGGCACTGGTAAAACCAAAACAATTCAAGTCCTTTCAGAACAACTATCACAAAATGGAATTCCAGTTTTGATGATGGACATTAAAGGAGATTTCTCTGGTATTGCAGCCAAAGGAGAAGAAAAAGATTTTATCAAAGAAAGACACGTAAAAATCAACATTCCTTTTTCTCCAAAAGAATTTCCTGTAGAACTAATGACTCTCTCTTCACAAGATGGTGTTAGGTTACGCGCTACAGTTTCTGAATTTGGGCCTGTTCTTTTCTCAAGAATACTTGATTTAAATGAGACTCAAGCTGGCGTTGTTGCAGTAATATTTAAATATTGTGACGATAAAAAAATGCCTCTTCTAGATTTAAAAGATATCAAAAAGGTCATGAACTACATTACCGAAGAAGGTAAAGATGAAATTTCTCAAGAATATGGTAAAATTTCTACAGCAACAACAGGGACAATCCTAAGAAAAATAATCGAATTAGAACAGCAGGGCGGTGATATTTTCTTTGGTGAGAAATCATTCGAAATAGATGATTTAATGCGTATTGATGAAAATGGCTATGGGTATGTAAACATTGTACGTTTAAACGACATCCAAGACAAACCAAAATTATTTTCGACATTCATGTTGAATTTACTAGCAGAAATATACAACACTATGCCAGAAAAGGGTGACATTGATCAACCAGAATTGGTAGTATTTATAGATGAAGCGCATTTAATTTTTAATGAAGCTAGCGATGCTTTATTAGATCAAATTGAAACTATTATCAAATTAATACGTTCAAAAGGAATTGGTGTTTATTTTATAACTCAAAACCCTACTGATATTCCAAAAGGTGTTTTGGCTCAATTAGGTTTAAAAATCCAACACGCTTTACGTGCATTCACTGCTAATGACAGACAAGCTATAAAACAGACTTCTGAAAACTATCCGATTTCTGAATTTTATAAAACTGACGAAATCATAACATCGTTAGGAATCGGAGAAGCTTTAGTAACAGCTCTAAATGAAAAAGGGATTCCTACGCCACTTGTAGCTTGCATGATGCGTGCACCTGAAAGCCGAATGGATATTTTAACAGAAAAAGAGATTGACACTATCAATTCAAATTCAAAATTAGTTGAAAAATATGCTGAAGAAATTGATCGAGAAAGCGCTTATGAGATATTAAATAAAAAAATTGAAGAAATATCTGAAGAAGTTGCTGAAAAGGAAGAAGAGAAACAAGCCAGTAAAGGCCCAAGCACAGGAGAAGTGATTGGAAAATCTGTTTTAAAAGTAGTTACGAGCGCGAGTTTTATTCGCGGAGCATTTAACGTTTTAATGAAAGTATTGAAAAAATAAAATGAAGGCAT